>DATHTZ010000001.1:0-2337 GCA_035462675.1 Nitrospiraceae bacterium
ATGGGGTGAGTGACGGGTTTCGAATTTCATCGGACCACGAGGCCAATCAAGAAGATCAATAACTTACGGATGCAGATCGCGGCAAAACGCGGCAAAATTTACGCGAATCCGCAACCAGCCGCAACCAGACTTTCAACGTAGATTCTGGCTCTGGTGGAACCGATGAATGTGCACAGAACGTAGCCCCATTCAAACCGCTGATTAAGAGTCCCGACGAAGACCTACCTCAGGACACTCAGCAAGAGCAATAGCAAAAGGCGAGGATTCGTGATGGCGCACCTCATCATGAGTCATCCTGTATCAGGATGTTTTGGCACCAGGGAGGCGACTTATATCATCGCTAGGCGCACGAATAGACCGGTGAGGTAGATGAACGATTCGACCTCGTGCCGTGGAGGAATGGCCTTCTTCTGCCCCTTCTCGGCTGCATGGCGAAACTCATTGGCGTAGGCGATATAGGCTTTCAAGATGGGATTGTATTCTTCGGACACATTCAACTTTGAAATCAGTAGCTCAGCCTTCCGGGGAAGAGAGGTAGAGCGACTCCCTCCCTACAGTGCTAACGAAATGCCACGCCGCCTGCCAGGTTAATTCTCCCAGCCTGTGCACTTTTGACCAGACCGCTGCCGGTCTTCTCGCCATACTGGTCAATATCGAGGGGAGTGGGGGAGGACAGGGCCAGATCGATGCGAACAGTGAGGTAGCACCATCTCATCACACAGGAGGAGGAAACCATGAACGCGGATCAATTCAAAGGGAAATGGATGCAGTTCAAAGGCGAACTGAAAAAGCAGTATGGCAAGTTTACCGACGATGACTTAAAACAGATCGAAGGCAACCACGACAAGTTCGTCGGTAAAGTCCAGGAACGGTATGTCGATCAAAAGGACGAGCTCATGAAGTGGGCCGACCAGTGGCATCAGCGAACTCAGCCGGAAGCTATGCAGGGAAAGCCGTACTGACGAGAAGTACTGTAGAGAAAGAGGATCACTGAGGAAATTCTCATTTCAGTAGAGGAGAAGCTCATGCACACACGTTCTGTCCTACAACACAATCACAAACAAGGAGGTTCCGTCATGAAGAAGCTCACCGGTCTGATCATGTTCGCACTGGTCCTCAGTATCGGGATGGTACCCATGTTATATGCGGCTGACATGACCGAGTCACCCACCCCGAAGATGGTCAATGGGGACCTGCTGAAAATCGACGGGGAGTTTTATGTGGTGAAGGATCTTAGGGAGGCGGGCAAGGAAGTTCGTCTGCACGTGGACAAGACCACTAAGCTGGAAGGCACCTTCAAGGCAGGCGACAAGGTCGAGGCTAAGGCCACGGAAACAGACCACGCACTGATGATTAAGCACGCACAGTCGGCAAAGTAGGTCCTAGGATACGACGATCGACGTTCAGACCCAGAGATGGGGGCAGTCCTGAGGACTGACCCCATCGTATTGAAGAAGGCTGAGGGAAAACTGACCAGCCGGGAGTTTTTGTACCACCTACCATGTTAGTCCTCAGCTCGCAGGCTGGATAGTTTCGGGAGCGGGTGGCAGGCCCCCGAGACTGCTGTGCGGACGGACCGTGTTGTAGTGAATCCTCCAGCGTTCGATGATGATCTGGGCTTCTTTCAGCGTGTAGAACAGCTCCCCGTTGAGAAGCTGATCGCGCATCTTTGCTCGGTGATGCCGAGCTTCCGGCAGGAGTCGAGCACGGCCAGGCCTTTGCCAGTGTCGAGCCCAACCGTCCGCAGATGTTGAATAATCTCTTCGGCCGTATACCGTTTCTTGGGCATGACCCTGACCTCACTGGTTGCAGTCCAGTCTAACCGTCACCCTGGACCAAATTTGCCTGGGCAGGTCAGTTGAGAAATTTGGTGGGCCGTGTAGGGGTCGAACCTACGGCCCGCTGATTAAGAGTGGCCGCAGGGCAATAATTCGAACCGCTCGATGTTGCAAAGGTTTTCCCGTTTATTATTGAAAATCATGAGCTTGCTGACATTCTATTGATTCTATGGCTTCTACCCAATTTGGTTGTTTGTGAGGATTTCGAGCACAAATTTATATATGGACCCAGCCTTCGGTGCAACGACGGCGTGTCACGCGATGAACCATGTAAAAACAGGGCTGCGTTTATATATCCGGCCTCTCGGTGGACAACACACATGTCCGGGCCTTGATGAAATACGCGCGCGTTCTCCTCATTAGCATAACGACCTCGTTGGGGCCGACAATTTGTCCAGGGTCTGAACGCGCTGGGTTTCCCTCTGGTGTCATCACGGATGTCCTCGCTGCACTCCTTGGTGTCAATCCTCCTGGTGTGATGCGGTTCGCTGCTCCCTCG
>DATHTZ010000002.1:0-2684 GCA_035462675.1 Nitrospiraceae bacterium
AAGCCGGCTTTTCTTTTATGCCAAGGACCTTGTCGAAGCCTTGAAGATGAACTTTCAACTGGTGCCCTGAGAAATTGGGGCACACAGCCGGTGTGGATGAGTGGGTAGTACGTAATCGTTGCCGACGTAGAACAGATTTAGTCCTGCCCGTCCTATTCTTAGAGAGTCCTTCGCCACAACCCAGCTGATCATCTTGACGTACATACGTTCTGTATGTACACTCCCTACGTGCGGTTCGAATGGGATGAAACTAAACGAAAAGCGAACATTGCCAAGCACGGCATCGACTTTCCAGATGTCTCTGAGATGTTTAACAGCCTCATGTTGGTAGGACCAGATAGCCGGAAAGACTACGACGAAACCAGGAAGATCGGCTTCGGATTCATTCGCGGGCGGCTCATGGTAGTCGCTTTTACCGAACGTGAGCCAAACTCGATTCGCATTATCTCTGCACGAAAGGCAAACAAACATGAAGAAGCATACTACCAAGAAGCGGTCGCGGACGAATTGGGCAAAAATTGATGCGCTCAAGGACAGAGAGATCGACACCTCTGATATCCCAGAGCAAGGGAAAGCATTCTTTAAGCGCGCGATGCTAAGACTTCCCGAGCCGAAGACCGCTGTGACCATTCGATTGGACCGTCAGGTCTTAAATTGGTTCAAGACCAAGGGGCCTGGTTATCAGACGCGGATCAGTGCCCTCCTTCGAGCATACATGGAAGCGCACAAAGGATGAGGCGAGGGCAACCGACTGTCCTTCTTGCTCGCAGAGCGCGCACGATGAAACTGTGCTCGTCCGATGCGCGCAGTAAAGGACAGTCAGGTCGCCCTCGCTAGAGGGAGTGAGGAGAAAATAGTCTGCTCGGTGAACACGCGTAGCGAACGGTAGTCAGACCACCTCTGCGAGAAGGCAAGAGGAAACGAAGAAAAGATACGTTTTAGCTACTGCAACTCAAATATCGATTCCAAACATTTTTCCTACTTACCAGACAATACGGAAAATGTTTCCGCACCTTTCCTCCATCATGGAATGAAAATCACCGCCCCTCTCTTTGAAGCCGGCCGCAAGTGCCTCACCAAGTGCTTTCTCCGATCACTTGGCGAAACGGGGATAGGGAACGCCTATGCCGACTGGGTTCGGGCTCAGGACGAGTCTTACCGCAACGAGGGGATGAAAGGCTTAATCGCAGGAGCAGCGGACGATGAATGCATCATCGGTTCGCCCGGAGCGGAAAACTGGAAGGCGGCCAAGTGGCGGCTGGCCGTAGACCTTGTAGCCCGTACACAGAATCTGGAATCTAGCCTTCACGCGGTGGAACGGGCTCCGTCAGAAGGGCGAGGCCGGTCCGGTCAGTTCACCCCGATTCGATTCGTCTTCACCAACAAACTCACCCGAGACGACAAGCTGCTGCTGGCGTTCGATGCGCTCGTGTTGTCTGAAATGCTGGACCGCGAGGCCGGTCTTGGCAAGATCATCCATGGGGACGGCCAAGCCACGCTGAAGATAAAGATTTCTGCGCTGACGGGCGAGGTGCGGAAACTGACTGGGAAGATTGCGGCGATGCTTTCCAGCAATCCGCAGCCCGACCTCATTCTGAATCGGCATTGCAGTGCGTGCGAGTACCAAACGCGGTGTCGGCAGAAGGCGATTGAGAAAGACGACCTGAGCCTGTTATCCAGGATGACAGAAAAGGAGCGAAAGAAGTTCAATAGCAAAGGCATCTTCACCGTCACGCAGCTCTCCTACACATTCCGGCCACGCCGGAGGCCAAAGCGGCTCGCCACCAAGGGTGAGAAGTATCACCATTCCCTGAAAGCCCTTGCGATTCGGGAGCGGAAAATTCACATCGTCGGCAGCCCGGAACTAAAGATCGAAGGCACGCCCGTCTATCTGGATGTCGAGGGGCTTCCAGATCGCGATTTCTATTACCTCATCGGCATCCGCGTCACAACCGCTCAGGGGGTTGTGCAGCACAGCCTGTGGGCTGACACCGCAAATGAAGAGAAGCAAATCTGGACTGATTTCCTGGATATCCTGTCAGAAATCGAGAACCCGGTCTTGGTCCACTACGGAAGCTTCGAGACAGCCTTCCTAAGGCGGATGTCTGATCGACACCCCGCGCCACTGGAAGGTTCCGCGGTGGCCAGAGCGATCAAGTCTTCCATAAACCTGCTATCTACCATTTTTGCTCAGGTTTACTTTCCCGCGTTTTCCAATGGGCTGAAGGAAACTGCAAAGTATCTTGGATTCACTTGGTCAGATCCTACAGCTTCTGGTGCGCGAACCATCGCTTGGCGCCATGAATGGGAAACCAACAAGACACTTTCATTGAAAGCGGCCGTCGTCACCTACAATGCACAAGACTGTGAGGCACTTGAATTAGTGGCGCACAAGTTGGTTGATTTGCATCACCCCTCTCCTGAAACTGAGGGCTCATCTCCGAGCGACGTGGTACGCACAGAGAGGCTGAAGCATGAGCATCTATACGGCTTCAAGCGCAACACGTTCTCTTTTCCAGAACTGGATGCCATAAACAAGGCCGCATATTGGGATTACCAGCGCGAGCGAGTCTACGTTAAATCAAGCAACAATCCATCCCGCAGACCCAGACGACGTGCGGCGGTCCGAAGCGTACTGACGCCAAACACAACGACGGAATACCCCCGCCCCTCATCTTGCCCGA
>DATHTZ010000003.1:0-4208 GCA_035462675.1 Nitrospiraceae bacterium
CTCCATCTTGTGATGCTGCTGAAAGATGTGAGAAAGATCGTTGCATAACACCGACGATCCCGTACTCCACAGAAAACGTCACGGTACGTTCGATCGATGAAGCAGCAAGTCCCCGGAGGGCCGGAGGCTTCCCAGTGAAGCGGTTCAGCGCTTCACGGCATGAGCGGCGATCCACAGCTTGGCCTCAAAGGCCACGGTGACGAGCGTCTCCAGGTCGTTGAGACCGAACGAAGTCCCGTTGCGCCACGCCCCGGACTGATCCTTGGATGGACGGGAGAAGGTCGTCGAGGAGAACGGACCCTTCTCGCTGCTATTCTGCCAGTTCGTGGTTTTGATGTTGCCGCATCGCAGCGTGTTCGCGGGTTTGTTGTTGGTAGCCATCTTGTCTCCTCCTTATTGAAATGAAGTTGGCTCTCTCACAGGAAGAGGAGAGCCAGCGCACAGTTCACGGAGGAAACGTGAGGCAGAGGCCATCGCCGGCGTGCCGGAGAGAATCAAGCAGCGGGAGTGACAGTGTAGCTGGCGCGAGCCGTGCGCCTCTCAGGTGATAGCCGGTCGGCCCATGCAGAACCTGCAAGAAACCAATGAAAGAATGTGGATCAGCTTACCCTATGGCCCGCTGATTTTTTGTTTGTGATACGGGTTGTCTTCCAGAAGGCTCCATGTTTCGGAGTTGCCCACTTCTTATTGGAGGATCAACAGGTTATCTATTTTGTAGTGATCAAACTAGGAGACAGGGATTGTGCCTCCATTGAAGACAGGTAGCACAAATTTAGCACAACCGACAGGTCAGTCACTGGCATGTAGCGGTGTAAGTAGTTGATTTTTTGGTGGGCCGTGTAGGGGTCGAACCTACGGCCCGCTGATTAAGAGTGAACGAACGGGGATGACTCAAGTTGTTGAATGCTTGGGCCATCCCCTTCTCATTGCTGGTGATCGTCAATCTTGCCTTCTGACTCTATCTGTCTAAGTCTGGTCCATTCCCCCCTGAATTGTCTCCTTCGCTAACACTCTAATAACACCTGATGGGGACCGGGGGGGAGACCCTTGCGACAGGGTGCCGGGGGGCGGTGATGGGTATGAGGTACCCGATGCTGCGGTCTCGTTTTTCAGAAATCACAAAAAGGGCCTATTCGAGTAATGCAAGCAGCGGAACATGCCCCTTCGAAGGCTACCTTGCGGCTAAGTCCGTAACTATACATGAGTACCTAACAAAGACCACCCCATACTCAGCATCGCGTAGAGCGATCCGTGCTTTTCCCCATATACGCTGAAGGATTGGCTCTTCCAATGCGGATTTTCCAAGGACCGGCGGCACAATGAATCGCTCACTTGATAAGTGAGATCCTATGGCCAGTCAGATGAATAATTCTGACTCTGTGCGGTTCCCCATCCTTCATGATGAACTATCCCACCTAGCGGATAGGGTTTCATAAAACCAACTTTTATGCGCCAGTTTAAGGACCCGTGGAGTTTCACATGATTGATGACAGCTGGGAGTAACAGTGTCAGCGAGAGAACAATAGCTAGGGGCAGCTGGCGTGTAATAGACGACTTTTCCCGCATGGGGAACCCATAGCTCAGGCTGGTCACCCTGGGCCTGGCCCCATCTCTGGATCGTCTTTTTTGTTTTACGTTCTGAGCATTTGTGGGACGATTCCTACTCGCTATCCGTCTAACCGTAATATAGCTTCGTTGTTAATTCGGCAATACAACCCTCTTCCTTCCTACAGATATCCTAGGCTAGATCAGTTAGTACCATGAGGTATTCTAGGAGCAACGAAAAAGGGACGTAACGTATAAGGACGGACCTGCTTATATTGCACAGAGGAAACCTTTCCCATTCTCGGGTGCCCTTGCCTTTCTACAAAGGAGAGACACGATGGATCATTCAGGTCATTCTGGAACAAATAGCCATCCGGAGACATTCGATGAGGTAATCGCACGCGGCTTCCAACGTGGCTCTTTCAACAACAAAGGCGGCTATTCCCGGGAGCAATTAGGCGCAAGAGCCGCTCTTCGAGCGGGTCTCGGTGGCCCGCGAATGAGCGGCAAACGAGAATGTTTGAGCCAGTTTCAATAATTTTGAGCTAAGAAAGGAGACGACACAATATGCATCCTCTAACGCCTGAGCAGCGAAAGACGCTGTCTGAAAAGATGGCCCAAGGAAGAGCGGAAGTCGAGGCGTTGCCGTCTACTACCGCGGCTCCTTCAGAGACCGGGTGGCAACCTCCGTTTCTAAGCCCGGTTGCACCAACACACTCAGCTCTGATGCACACCGGGAAGGTTCTATTCATTTCAGGTTCGGTGACCGATCTGAGAATTTTCGAGCAAGTGTGCCCTCACCCTGGAGCACAGATCAATAGCTGTCCGGCTGATGCTAACGACACGAGCATATGTCCCCCTTGGGGGCTCACCGACTCTGCGGCGGTGTGGGACCCTGTGAAAAATACGTTTTCCCGGCCGGCCATTCCACTTGATAATTCAGGGAAGCCTCTTGACCTTTTCTGCGTCGGCCATTCCTTTCTTCCGGATGGCAGGTTGTTAGCAGCGGGCGGGACCTCCGGATACGCCCCTGACCGAGGGTTGAGCTCCACTGTAATCTTTGACCCGATGTCGGAGAGCTTCAGGAAAACTGCGTCAATGAACAGTGGGCGCTGGTACCCCACGTTCGTTACGCTCGCCAGCGGGCGGGTATTTTGTGCGAGCGGCATAAACAACCAAGGCAATGATGTAGATTTCAACCCGGAAATCTTTTCCGAGGTGGGATGGACTTCGTTTTCCCACCCAACAAGCAAATTGCCGACCTATCCTCAGTTGTTTCTTCTGGAGAACGGCTCGATATTCTACTCGGGTGGGTCGTTTAATGAAAACGCCGTTGTCAAGCCGCGTATCCTGACTTTGCCCGATTCGTTCTCGCACCCAATCCAGGAGAGGGAGGTGCCCGGGTTGTATGCGGATCCAGCTAACCCTGACCCGGACAACCCTGCTGATCAACGCAACCACGCCACAAGCGTATTGCTACCACCAGCCCAAGACCAAAGAGTAATGATCGTCGGCGGTGGAAATCGGTTCCTTTACGGCGGTTCGACCACTGCCACCGTGTATATCGTAGATCTGAAGGATCGTCACCCAGTCTATAGGCAAGTGCAATCATTGAGTGTCCCCAGGATGCATGTCAATGGGGTAATTTTGCCAAATCGGACGGTCTTCGTTTGCAATGGCAGTATGGTCGGCGAAGATACGAGCTTGGGGTTGCTCCGGGCCGAAATCTTTGACCCCGTGACAAATACTTGGACCCTTGCGGAGGCGCAGGGAGTGCCACACGGCTATCACTCGATGGCGATAATGCTGCCTGATGGCAGCATAGCAACAGGCGGCGGAACTCCCACGGGTGCCTGTAATGAACTCCGTATGCAGATCTACAGGCCAGAGTATATGTCGGCCACTCGGCCGCAAATACAAGAGATCCCGGAAAGAATCAGTTATGGGGGATCATTTAACATCGGGACAACCCACCCCCGCAACATCAAATGGGTCAATCTGATGAGACCGACCGCCGTGACTCATAGTCACGATATGGAACAACGTCTGGTAGATCTCCCCATCACGTCGAAAAGCGGGTCCTCCCTTACGGTGTCCGTTACGAAGAATCCGAACTTGGCGCCGCCAGGATGGTACATGGTAACTATCACGGACACTAATAATATCCCGTCAGTTGCCAGTTGGGTTCAGTTAACCGCTTGAGGAATAAATATAGGGGGGAACAGATATGAAACTGACGCGTCGACAATTTAGCACGTCCGTACTCGCCGGTACGATAGCCAGCGGCCTAAACCTAAGCGGCCTAAGCGATCTGTTTGCGCAGTCTGAGAAAAAAAAGCCCACACCGAAGCCAACAGACAACGCTATCCTCGTTGGTGTTGAGCACGGTCCTATTGTTTCTAATTCGGGCTCTCACATCAATCCGAATTCAAACACTATTGAAAACTACACAACACTGCCAAATAGTGATACGCCCGTTAGCGCGCTTCAAGGGCTAACCGTGCAACATCTAAATGTTCACACGTCACACATCAAACGCACGGTTATCGCCGAACCCCTGCTTTCTCCGAGCGACTGTATCTCGGGCGTAACATACTTGGCTGATGGCACTCTCCTAGTCGCGATTAATCCTGAGGCCTCCAGCGCGAATG
This sequence comes from Nitrospiraceae bacterium, assembly GCA_035462675.1. Taxonomy (GTDB): domain Bacteria; phylum Nitrospirota; class Nitrospiria; order Nitrospirales; family Nitrospiraceae; genus Palsa-1315. The sequence goes on from DATHTZ010000003.1 coordinate 4,197, forward strand.
GGGCCTTGCCAC
>DATHTZ010000004.1:0-3788 GCA_035462675.1 Nitrospiraceae bacterium
GGGTGTTGGCCGTTTTCCACTTGGCGAAGAGCTTGGTTGCGGATGCATTGAAGGCGGTAAATTCTGCGTGGCCGAAGATGGCGGTCTTGATGTCTGCGGCTGCGACCCGGAGTTGGCCGTAGCCTGGACGGTCGGCCTCCTTGAACAGTACGGCGCGTATGGCGGGGAAGACCTCCCAATAATCTTTAAGCGCGTCAATGTCGCGGTCTGGGATGCCGCCACGCAGATGGCCGTCGATGTCCTGTAGGTCCTCCGGCTCTGCGCTCTCGATGTAGCGCGGGAGGTTGAGGTTGAAGTCGTTCTTCGGGTCGCTGATCTCCGCCCGCGACACCATGCGCGAGTAGCGGGGGATTTCGGCCTGGCGCGTGAAGGCATCCACGATCTTGTGGATGTCCTGCGCGCGGAGGCGGTTCTTGTTGCCGTCCTTGATGAACTCCTTCGACGCGTCGATCATGTAGATACCTTTGCGGGCATGCGCGTGCTCCTTGTCGAGCACAAGGATGCAGGCGGGAATGCCCGTGCCATAGAAGAGATTCGCCGGCAGACCGATAATGCCCTTGATATAGCCGCGCTTCACGATCTCCTTGCGAATGTCGGCCTCAGCCCCGCCACGGAAGAGCACGCCATGCGGGAGAATGATCGCGCCTTTGCCCGTGCTCTTCAGGCAAGCAAGTACGTGCAATAGAAAGGCGTAGTCGCCGTTCTTCTGAGGCGGAATGCCGAACTCAAATCGATGAAACTCATCCTCGGCAGGATTGATCCCGTTGCTCCAGGCTTTGGTAGAGAACGGAGGATTGGCGACGACAAAGTCGAAGGTCTTGAGCGCGCCGGTCTTGGCATCTTTGAAGTGCGGGCTGGAAACACTGTTGTCCTGCCAGATATCGGCCGTGGCACAGTCGTGGAGGATCATGTTCATCTTGGCGAGCGCCTTGGTCGCGTTGTCCATCTCCTGCCCATAGAGCGCGAGGTCAAGCCCGGTACGTTCCTTCGCCTCATCGTGCGCCTTGAGGAGCAGGGAACCAGAACCACACGTCGGGTCGTGGATGGTCTGAGTGGCTGACTTGGCGTCGCCGACGCCGATGACCTTGGCCATGATGCGCGAGACTTCCGCCGGTGTGTAGAACTGCCCCTTGCTCTTGCCCGACTCGGTCGCAAAGTGCCGCATGAGATATTCGTAGGCATCGCCGAGCAGGTCGTCACCCTCAGCGCGATTTCTCCCGAAGTCTAGATCCTCAAAGATGGCGACAAGCTTGGAGAGGCGATCCACCATATCCTTGCCCTTGCCCAGCTTGTCGGCGTCGTTGAAGTCGGCGACGTCAATCACGCCCTTGAGGTCGTTGGCCCCAGCGAGCTTGGCGATGATCTTGTTGATCTTGTCGCCGATCTCCTTGTCGTGCTTCAACGCCACCATGTCGGCAAAGCTGCCGCCCTTGGGCACGTCGAGGAGGTAGCCTTTCTGGCTGGCCGCTTTGTCGGAAACATACTTCATGAACAACAGGACGAGGACATAGTCCTTGTACTGCGAGGCATCCATCCCGCCGCGCAACTCGTCGCAACCTGCCCAGAGGGAACTGTAGAGTTCGGATTTCTTCATCGCCATGTGTCAGTCGTAACCTCGCTTATTCACACGAAGTAATCCGGCGCAGAATACCCGTTTCCCCGCGAGAAAGCACCCCGACTTTGGGGGATGTGAAACGTGAATGGTGAAGTGTACAGCGTGAGGGCGCAACTGGTTGGATTGGTCTGTCTGGTCTCAGGCGTATCGCACAAGGGAGCCAGATAGATCTAACAGCCTGCGGGAAAACTTGGTTTATACAGAACGCGCGGTTGACATATTTCGTATGGTGTTGAGGCCTAAATCGTCTTAGCCCACATTATTCATGACGATTCGTCGCGAAATCGCTGAGCCGCGTTGCGAGACCGGCGCGCGGAGCCGGGAGGCCCCGAGGCGTACTCGTGCAGTACGGTGAGGGTCCGAGGAGCGAGCCCGCCGGCCGAAGGCTCGTCGTAGCAGCGGATCTGCGATTGCAGCAGAAGTGTTCATGAATAATGCGGGTTAGGATGCTCAAAAAGTCCGTCCACGATTCGTGAAACGTTTCGGGGAAAGAGTCCTCATCTGTCTCTCGTTTCATCTTTCACGTCTTACTGTTCACGACGCTTGAGAGTGACGCGAGAACGACGGTGGCGGCCTTTTTTAGCATCCTGCCAGTGAATTCGGTTAGCCCCTGATCATGTTACTACCCTTACCCCCGAGATAACGCCATCGCGCTGCCGGGCCTTTAACGCCCCTGTTGGGATTCGTGGAATTTCCAACCACGCAGAGTGGAACCCGGAACCCTATGAGGCGCATGGTTCTGATTGCGTTCTCAGTTTGTACCAGCTATATGATAGGGCTCTAGCGAGCGCTGCCTCCGTGAGGGGAACCAAATAATTTCGATGTCCGCTTCAACCTATGCGCAATAATCCAGCAATGAATATCCTTCGATGGGCCATTGCGGTCCCGGCAGGAGTCATGATGTGGTTCGCAGCGAACCATTCTATTGGAATGGCATTCGGCGCTATCCATGGGGTCGACCGTGTCCATGAGTTTTGGGAAGCGCCGGATATGGACGGGGTGCCGATTATCGGCACGTACATTATATTTATCACGAGGACGATTGCCGCTGCGTCCCTGGTGAGCGTAATTATTTATCTCGTGCCGCGTTATCACAAACAGGTCGCGATCATCGCCGCCTCTCTTGTATCCGCCGCCGCCATAGGCTTGTTGGGCTTCATCCTGTTTCAAGCTGCGAATTCGGATCCCGGCCTCAGTCCGGATGGCTGGTACAAATACATTCTCGACATGCTGAGCATTATTTTTGGCGCAATATTCGGCGCGTGGATGGCGTATGGAAGTCAGAAACGACGAACTCGAGCTAGCCGAATACTGAATAATTCCGCCGGCGCCGGAAACCCTGGCGCGTGACGCATAAGGACCGGCTGATCTTTCTTTGTTTGCTTGTTTGATCGATCTCGTATGTTTGGTTGAATCAGGAAGATGAGGTGAACCAGATCAACCCGTTCAGCCAATCTTTCTCACCCGTGTATCGTACTGAAATCCCCCTACGCTTACCGCTTCCTCATCCGCCCGGTCCCCGCAGCCCCCACCATGACGACCACTTGCATCTGGGGTAAAAAGGCTTGCTCGATGCGTGGCTTCCCATTGGTTGTCAGGATGACGATTCCGTGATGACTCTCAATGCGCTGGAGAAAATAGGCCGTCTCCGCGTTCCCGAATCGATCATGGGCATCGTTGACCGTATTGCGTGCCCCGAACAGCGCGTCTGCTTCGTCAAAGAAAAGAATCGCGCCACTGGCTTCTGCTTTATCGAATACGGCGTTCAGATTCTTCTCCGTCTCGCCGATGTATCGACTCACCACCGCCGGCACATCCACCCTGAACAATTCTACGTGCAGGGATTCGGCCAACGTCTCGGCGGACTTCCTTCGACGGAGCGCCGTGGGGCCGTGCAAGACCAGAACTGCGACGGAGGTCCCCTTGGACTTCTTCGCCCGACGCACCGCTGTGGCCTTCTTCGCCGTTGCCGCGTTCGTTCGCCGTCCTCTCATCACACGCTCTGCCATGTCTTCTTTACGCTCCTCTTATTACTATACTCACGCTCTGTAGGATACTGAAACGGTCCGCCCTCTTCGTCCGTGGTTTGTCTAGTTCATCTGGTCTATCTGGTTAGTCTTGTTCACCCAAATACACGAGACAAACCAGAGTAACCAGACAAACCACAAACACA
>DATHTZ010000005.1:0-12205 GCA_035462675.1 Nitrospiraceae bacterium
CATCATCACTCCAACGAAAACAACAAATCAACAGGCGCTTGAGCAGGTCCGAACGATGTGGCAGGAAACCGGCTCGGTGGTGCTCATGATGGATGTTCATCTGCATGACAAGATTCTTGGAGCGGTAAGTCATTTGCCTCATGTGGCGGCTTTTGCCTTGATGAATGCCCTGACTGAGATTCGCGATCAGCAAATCCCCTCCCTCGAACTGGCAAGCCACTCCGGTGGCGGGTTGCGGGATACGACCAGGATTGCCGCGAGTTCCCCTGAAATGTGGCGCGATATTTTTCTCTGGAACCGCGACAATGTGGTGACGTTCATTGAGGCCTATGAACGCTCACTGAGCCAACTGAAGCAGCTCATTCGAGTGGGCGATGCCGCGGGCATCGAGAAGGAGCTCGAACGAGCAAAGCAAGAACGAGACAAACTTTCCACACGACCGACCGTCTCTGCGTAGTACATCTATGGCGTCGTTGACTATCACACCAGGCAGGCCTTTGCAGGGAACAATTTCTGTTCCCGGCGATAAGTCAATCACCCATCGTGCCGTCATTCTGACGGCTTTGGCGAATGGGGTCAGCAGGGTTGCGAGCTATTGTCGAGGGGAAGACTGTCTCAATACAGTCCGTGCGTTTCAGGCGCTCGGCATACCTATCGATGAATCGAGCGAAGAACTCTGTGTGCATGGCAAGGGGTTCTGGGGCCTGACCGAGCCGAGTGGGCCGATCGATTGCGGGAATTCCGGAACAGGCATTCGTCTCCTGACCGGCCTGCTGGCGGGGCAGGACTTTTTTACGATACTGACCGGAGACGAGTCGATTCGCCGCCGTCCCATGGGGCGGATCGTCAAGCCGTTGAGGGAAATGGGGGCGACCATTGCTGGACGCAAAGGCGGTGAACTTGCGCCCTTAGCCGTGATGGGTACCCGCCTCCGCGCGATCGCCTATGCCTCGCCGGTGGCAAGCGCGCAGATCAAGTCGGCCTTGCTACTTGCAGCCTTATTTGCCGAAGGGGAGACCCGCCTGACAGAGCCGCGCCTCTCGCGGGACCATACAGAACGGATGTTTCAGTTTTTCGGTATTGCTTTTCGACGTGACGGGACGACCCTGATGCTTGATGGACGACCATCGGTCGGCTGGAATGCGGTGCCACGATTAGTTGTGCCTGGGGACTTCTCGTCCGCTGCATTTTTCATCGTGGGCGCGACGGTTGTTCCTGGTTCGGATGTGACAATTCAACAGGTGGGAATTAATCCAACCAGGACCGGCTTGTTGGATGTGATGATGAGAATGGGCGCGGACATTCAACTGCTCAATCGGCGTGAAGAGGCCGGAGAGCCGGTTGCAGATATTCGAGTAAAATCGGCCAAGTTGCACGGGGTGGCGATCGGGCCTGATTTGATCCCGCAGACGATCGATGAATTCCCTATCCTCTGTGTCGCGGCTGCAGCTGCAGAGGGTGAGACGATCATCTCCGGGGCCGAAGAATTGCGGGTCAAAGAGAGCGATCGGATTGCCACGATGTCGGCTGAGTTACGCACGATGGGGGCCCAGATCACGGAAAGGCCTGATGGGATGATCGTGCAAGGGCTTGGTACAGCGGAAGGTAACGGTCGATTGCAGGCGGCACATGGCTGCAGCCATGGAGATCACCGGGTGGCGATGTCATTGGTCATCGCGGGCTTGACCGCTTCGGCCTCAACCGTGATTGACGAAACAGCTTGTATCGAGACGTCATTCCCAAACTTTCATCATACACTCTTGAAATTATTGGACGAGCGCCGGTGACGGCTATTTACGTGGGGCCATGACGTGGGATCTGTTGCAAAGGAAAAGCGGGTGAGGCGGCTGGTCGTTGCGATCGATGGTCCGGCTGGTGTCGGCAAGAGTACCGTGGCCAAGTTGTTGGCCACTCGATTGGGGTATCTGTACCTTGATACGGGCGCTCTCTATCGTGCGACGGCCTGGGCCGTCATTGAGTCCGGTTGGGATCCGGCTGATGCCGAGGCGGTTGCCGCTCTGCTGCCCACGTTGTCACTCCACATGCAGTTTCATCAGGGAGTCGCGACTGTATTCGTCAATGGCAGGGACGTGAGCGGCGATCTCCGAACGCCTGCGGTGTCGTCTGCGGCCTCAGTGGTCTCTGCAATACCCGCAGTCCGGGTCTGGCTGTTGCCTATCCAACGGCAAATCGGGCAGGGTGGAGCGGTGGTGGCTGAGGGGCGTGATATGGGGACGAAGGTGTTTCCTGCGGCAGAGGTGAAGTTTTTTCTCGAAGCGGACCCGACCATCAGGGCCCAACGCCGACATCGGGAACTCGTTGCGGCGGGACATTCCGGAGCACTTGATGAGACGAGTGCCGATTTGACAAGCCGCGATAGGCGGGACCGTTCTCGCTCGATCGCCCCGTTGGTTCCTGCTGAGGATGCCAGGTTTATCGACACATCGAACTTGTCCGCTGCAGATGTAGTGGACCAGATGATGGCTGTGATTGCGGCCAAACTGTGAGTTCGGTCGTCTACGGGATTTTGTGGGTCCTCTCCCGGACCATCGGTTGGCTGTGTTTTCAATATCGGGTCGTTGGCGCAGTTCCTCGAGCCGGCGGGTTCATCGTTGCAGCGAATCATGCCAGTTACCTGGATATTCCACTCCTGGGCTGTGGGATGCGGCGTCGGGCCTGGTTTTTGGGGCGTAGCGACCTCTTTCCGGTTCCAGGCCTGAGGGCGATCTGCCAGTGGTTGGGATGGATTCCGCTGCGGATTGGCCGGTTGGACCGTGACGCATTTGGTAAGGCAGTCACGTTGATCAAGGAAGGAAAAGTCGTGGTGATCTTTCCTGAAGGCAGTCGTAGCTTGGACGGCCGGCTCCAATCCCCCAAACCGGGGATCGGTATGATTGTGGCACAAACCGGATGTCCTGTGGTTCCAGCCTATCTCAAGGGCACGTACGATGTGCTGCCGTCAGGAACCATGTGGCCGCGTTTCTGTTCCGTGACCGTTTACTATGGGGAGGCCCTTATGTTTCCCCGGAGTGGAGAGAATGGAGAGGCCAAGCAGTTTTATCAGGAGGTGAGTCGCACCGTCATGGATCGCATTGCCGCTTTAGGTGCCGTGGAGTCTCCGACCCAGCGGTCCAGTACCGGCATTCGCAAGGCTGAGTGAATGTCGGCGTATAATCATCAGCACCCGACTCCAGTCGGAAGAGTAGGATGTACATCATGAGTACGGTTTTGCCATCGAGTGACCAGCAATTAGACCGAGCGGCTTTAGCGGCCTTGTACGAGGAGACATTCAAAAACCTCGAAGAGGGGACCATTACGGAGGGCCGCGTCGTTGCCGTGACCAAAGACAAGGTGGTCGTGGACATCGGCTACAAGTCCGAAGGGATGATCCCGAACGATCAGTTCTCCACCGAGGAACGTCAGAACATCAAGGTAGGTGATCGGCTTCAAGTCTATATCGAGGAGTGTGAGGACGCCGACGGCAATCTGGTTCTGTCCAAAGAAAAAGCCGACAAGATGAAGATTTGGGAAGAACTGGAAAAGCTCTTCAATGACGGCAAAAGCATCGACGGCAAGATCGTGGCGCGGATCAAAGGCGGCATGATGGTCGATATTGGTGTAAAGGCGTTTCTGCCGGGCTCGCAGATCGACCTTCATCCAGTGCGGGATCTTGACGGGTTGATCGGGCGCACGTTCCCTCTCAAGATTATCAAGATCAATCATCGGCGAGGCAACGTCGTGGTCTCCAGGCGCGTGCTCTTGGAAGAGACGAGGGACTCGAAACGGAAGACGACCCTCTCCACGCTGAAAGAAGGGCAATTGATCCAAGGTGTGGTGAAGAACATCACGGATTACGGGGCGTTCATCGACCTCGGAGGCATCGACGGGTTGCTCCACATCACGGACATGTCTTGGGGTCGTGTCGGCCATCCTTCTGAAATGTTCAACATCGGCGATAAGGTGGAAGTGAGTGTCCTTAAATACGATCGAGAGACCGGGCGTATTTCACTCGGCTTGAAACAAAAGAGCGCGGATCCCTGGACCGGTGTGGCCAGCAAGTACGCGATCGGTACCCGCGTTCGGGGTCGTGTTGTGAGCCTGACTGACTACGGAGCGTTCATCGAGCTCGAGCCAGGTGTCGAGGGACTGGTGCATGTCTCTGTGATGTCATGGACGCACGAGGTACGTCATCCGTCACGCGTCGTGTCCATCGGGGATCAGGTTGAAGCGGCGGTGCTGAACGTAGATCCAGCCAGCAGGAAGATTTCACTCGGGATGAAGCAGACTGCGCCGAATCCCTGGGATATGGTGGAAGGGAAGTACGCCATCGGCACGCACATTGAAGGAAAGGTGAAGAGTCTCACTGATTTTGGCGCGTTCGTCGGACTCGAAGAGGGCATCGATGGATTGATCCACATTTCCGACATGTCTTGGACGAAACATATCAAGCATCCCTCTGAACTCTTCAAGAAGGGGCAGAAGGTCGAGGCCGTGGTCTTACGGATCGACAAGGAAAAGGAGCGGCTGTCGCTCGGGTATAAGCAGCTCAAGAGCGACCCCTGGGACGACGAGATTCCGAGCAGATACGCGGTCGGGGATGTGGCGGTCGGGAAAGTCAGCAAGGTTGCCGACTTCGGCATCTTCGTCGAATTGGAGGGGGGCGTTGAAGGCTTGATTCACATCAGCGAGGTTGGTCTCGACCCGCAGGCCAAGCTTGAAGAGAAATTCAAGCTGCAAGACGAAGTGACGGCCAAGATCATCAAGGTTGATCGCGAAGAACGGAAGATCGCGCTCAGCCTGCGCGATCATCAGATGGATTCCGATCGCCGAACGGTCGATGAATACCATGCCACGCAAGGCGCGCTGGACCAAAGCTTGGGCCGTGCGGCGAAGCAGAATCGGAAGCGAGAGCAAGACGAAGACGATAAGTAGGTCCGATGCATCGGGTTTCAGTGTAAGCCAGGGGGGCGCCCCCCTGGCGACAAGCGAGCAAAACCATGAGTGACGGCACAGCAGAAAGGCCGGCCAAGCGAGGGATAGTGCGCCGAGCGCTCTGGGTGCTCGGCATCGGGCTGGGTCTGCTTTTTTTGATGAACATGTTTTTCCCCGACCTCGACCTTTCGATGGAGGACCGGGTCGGATTGATTCGTATTGAAGGGGTCATTGTGGATGCGCAATCCACGATCGGGGAATTGAAGCGTTTTGCCGACAACCCCTCCGTGAAAGCGATCGTCTTGCGGATCGATAGCCCAGGCGGCGGCGTTGTGCCGTCGCAAGAAATCCATGATGCGGTCCAGCGTGTGCGTAACAAGAGCAACAAGGCGGTGATTGCCTCAATGGGTACGGTGGCGGCGTCAGGAGGGTATTATATTGCGGTTGCGACCGATCGGATCATGGCCAATTCCGGGACGTTGACGGGGAGCATCGGGGTCATCATGGAGATGGCGAACGTCGAAGGGCTGCTCAAGAAGATCGGAGTCGAAGGTGTCGTGATCAAAAGTGGACGATTTAAAGATGTTGGATCGCCGTTGCGGAAGATGAGCGATGAAGAGCAGGCATTGCTCCAATCCGTCATGGACGATGTCCATAAGCAGTTTATCGAGGCGGTGGCGGAAGGGCGCGGGCTCGAAGTGGCGGCTGTGCAGGCCTTGGCGGACGGTCGAATCTTCACGGGCCGTCAGGCCAAAGCGTCAAAGCTTGTTGATGAACTCGGTGATCTCGAAGCGGCGATCCAGCTTGCAGCGGACATGGCCGGCATCGAGGGAGAGCCGAAAATCATTGAGCCTCGCCGGCGGTTTTCGGTCAGAGAATTGATCGAATCTAGAATATCAGGGCTCTTCCCCAAGTTAGATTTTTACTCCGGGGTTGGACTCAAGTATCTCATGGCGTTCTAACATGTTTGGATCGGCGCACAAGTCGATTCATCACCATGAAAAAGGGGAGTGCAATATGACGAAGGCCCAAATTATCGAGCGCGTGTCCGAACAGATCACGACCTTGACGAAGCGGCAGGCGGAAGTCGTCGTCAATACGATTTTCGACTGTGTACGAGATTCATTGAAAAACGGCGATAAGACGGAGATCCGAGGGTTCGGCAGTTTTCGGCTGCGGGCTCGTCGGATGAAAGAAGGGCGGAATCCCAAGACCGGCGCGACCGTGGCGGTCCCTGCCAAGAAGGTCCCATTTTTCAAAGCCGGAAAGGAATTGAAGGAGCTCCTGAACCAGTGATAACAGGACGCTCATCATGAACGCACCAGACTCTCACGATGCGGTGGGGATAGATGTTCGCTGGACGGATGAAGCCTCCAAGCGTCTAGAGCGGGCACCGCTATTTTTGCGTGGCATGGTCCGTCGTCTAGCCGAAAAAAAGGCCCGAGAGCTTGGCTATACAGAGATCACGGGGGAGATGCTCGATCAGTTTAAGAACCAAATGATGGGCGGCGAGTCCGGCATGGCGGACGCGGCGGAGCACATGGCGCAAGGCCGTCTCCCCTGGACTGCCGCGGCCAAGGGCCGGCTGGATACGATTCCGGAATTCATGCGTCACATGATCAGGCAAATTGCCGAAGAGATTGCCCGTGAGCGAGGCCATCTCGAGGTGAACATCGAACTCTTCGAAAAGGTGGAAGCGCTGGGCGATCTCCGCGAGGCCTCAGGTCCTCCGTTGGAGTGGAGCGAGGGAGCGTTGGCTCAATTGAACGAGAAATTGAAACAGTCGCCACCGATCGCCGCGGAATTCGTCACCGACATGTTGAGGCGGGACACCGAAGAGTTAGCGCGGGCGAGAGGTGTGACGCGGATCGATGAGTCGACGTTGCTTCAATTGTGGGACGCACCTCAAGAACGAGTTGCGTGGACCGATGAGGCATGGAAGCGGCTGCAGACGTCTCCGGATTTTGTGCGCAGTGGAATTCGTAAGGCCGCTGAGCGCAGGGCGCGGAAACTCGGACTCACCGAAGTCGATTCGGAACATCTGACGACCTTCAGAAATCAGGCCATGATGAAAGCCGTCAAACGGATTCGCTCGTTTGGATACAACGAGCTGACGTTTGAAGCGTTCGATACCGCGCTGGAGAAGACGAAGCGGTTGCAGGGAAATGAGCAAGCGGAAAAACGTCTCCAGGAAATTCGTGGGCACTTTGCCGATCCGGACCTCAAGAAACCGGAAGGTGGGACATTGGGCGCCGACTTGATGGACCGCTTTCGCCGGTACCTGAAGGGAGAAGAGACGCTCTAACTGGCAAGATGCTGAAACAGTCGCTTTTCTCACCCGCCCAACCCTGGTGTGCCAAGACGCACCTTTCACCAGGCGTCGTTCTCGCTTCGTTCAGACCCTCAACGGGGACCCGGCCGCCTCACCAATTCGGCGGCGCGCACAGACTTGGTGCTCCTTATTCGTCGCACCGTGCGCCCCAAAGGGTACGGCTCAGGTCTTCACTCGCTGCGGCTTTGCTGGACGGACTGTTTAAGCATCCTGCCATGGCAGTTTCTTCTTCCGGGCGAATAATTTTCACCACGAGTTCGGAAAGAAAACGCAACGGGTTCCTCACGTGGCTCTCGGCCCCGTCCTAGACAAGCACGTCTGGGCGAATTGCTAAGAGGTAGAAGCAAGGGGCTGTCGAGAGACAGCCCCTTGCTGTTTCAGTGGGCAGCCGTCTCTTGCGGCCAAAATTTATGTCGGATTTGCGGGAGAGGCTCGCTATCAAAGTTGGGGATATCATAGAGACAGCGATCGATCGTTGCCACTTCATCTTCGGTCAGCTCTAAGGTCACCCTCTTTTTCCAGAACTGATCGAGGGTAAAATAATCACCTGACTGCGGCTTCTCAGCCAAGAGCGACTTCATCGTATCGAAGCCTGCCGTGTCCACTCCGGGGACGCGGCCCTTATTGCGGTCGTGACACCAATGCAGTACCTCAGCGATTCCGTACATCGACAACTCAACCTTCATCATCTTGCTCATGGAGTCCTCCTTGCCAAGTTCAGTAGTGTACCTCAAACTCTGCCCCGTTTTCAAAGCCTTCGCTGAACGGGCTAGGATTGGGAAACCGCGTTTGGCGGGGATCGTTGCGCAACTGGATTGATTGCCAGGAGAAAGCCGTGGTCTGTATACTGGCCACGCTCATTTCTGAGGGAAGGCTTGGTTGAGGGGCCTGTGCGCATATGGATGAATCACCACGTCGTCGGTTCCTCGCGTGAAGAGGAATGCGTGATCAGAAGTGCTGACGGCCACAACAGGCATAAGGCCAGTAACCTTGTGGTCGTAGCGGCCAGTGTCTTCCTGCTTATGGCCAGCGGCTGTACCAAGCAAGATCCTTATGCTCCACCAGATCTCTTCTACTATTTCGCCAGTTACAAAGTCGGTAAGAACCCGACGACCGTCACCCCCACTGACGTCAATCAAGATGGCTTTACCGATCTCGTCACCACCAACATCGGCAGCAATACGCTTTCGATTCTTCTCGGCAATGGTGACGGCACCTTTCGTGATCAGGTCCAACTGAATGTCTGTAAGGAGCCTCGTTCGCTCGCCCTCGGGATGTTCAACCGCGATTCGTATCCCGATGTGGTCTTGGCCTGTTCGGGGGGCGATGAAGTCGCCGTACTCTTCGGCCGGGGCGACGGAAAATTTGAAGAAGGGCCGCGTTATCCCGTACATCGGACTCCCATTGCCATCGCCAGCGACGATCTGAACGGTGATCAGGCGCTCGACCTCGTGGTCGCGTTACGGAACGACAAGATTAAAGTCTTCCTGGGAACCGGTACCGGTGAGTTTACCCATGGGGCCCAATACGAATATGGCGATACGCCTACGTCTGTGGCAATGGCCGACTTAAATGGCGATGGGAAGGTCGATTTGGCCGTGACAAACGGGGGGCCGATGTCGAATGCGGTTTCCATCTGGAGGGGAAATGGCGACGGCACATTTCACCTTCCCACCGACTATCGGACGGGGAAGCGACCACTCGGGGTGAGTTTCGCCGACTTCAATCGTGACCGGATACTCGACCTACTTGTCATCAACGGACAGCAGGATAGCTTCACAACCTTTCTTGGAATAGGTAATGGGACGTTCCAGCCAGGGCACGATTCTGGTGCTGATGCAGGACCGAATTTTGGATTTGCTCGTGACTTCAATGGTGACAGCCGCATCGATGTGGCCATCGTCAATCTTCAGTCGAGCGATCTCTCCATTCTCTTTGGCCGGGGCGATGGGACCTTCGAATACCCGCCGAGAAACTATCGGACAAAACCGGGCCCCTTCGCCCTTGCGACATTTCGCGTCACCACGAAGGAGGCTGAAGAGCCTGGACTCGTGACGGCGGATAACGGCAATGGAAGCGTTTCTGTTTTTCTCCATCGAGGATTGAAAGCGGTGCCTACTCCCGTCACGACTTCTCCGTGAGGCGTGTCGACGTCTGTCGAAGGTTAGAGTGAATCAAAAAGCAGTCTTCTTGACAGCCTACCGCCCCTCGGCTACAGTGGCCGAGGGGTGCCGCCTTTCGGCCATATGAGCTCTGTTTCGGGGACACAGGTGAGATCCTTTAGATGGTGGTTTGCGATTGGTGCATTACTCACTCTCTCCGTGCTAATGGTACAGGGAGGCGTGCGAGACCTGTTCGACGGATCTCCACCCGGTAGTGGGGTCAGCGCGTACCTTTCTTTCGGCACCACAATTTTCGGCGGAGGATTGCTAGCAGGTTGCTTGGCATTGGTGATGAAACGACTCCAATAGACAGACACAAAATTTAAAGATAGACGCGTCGATGGATTGTTTGAGATGTAAGGGCTTTATGATGGTCGAACGTCACTATACGTTGGTGAACCGGAGACTCTATGCCCGCTGTCTGAATTGCGGGTTTTGGATCGACCTTGCTGACCTACTCCGCTTTTTCCACAAAGTAATTGACAGTGGCTTTCGCGGGGGGAAGGTGCGGGAATCGTATACACTGTGAATAGGAGCGCCGATTTCATGATGACCAGAGACTGCGGGAGAGCTCATGTGCGGCCATTTCTCGCTTATGCTACAGGGATGTTCATCGGCCTCCTATTGATCGGCACCGAGACCCTCACTCCATCCTTCGCTCTTGCGAAGGGCGTAACGGCTCAATCTGTTCCTGTTCGAACTGTGATGGCTCCGCACCGGTTTCCTCCGTGGCGAGTGGCTCCAGCCCATGGCATTCTTCTCAAGGAACTCAAGAGCGGGCATGTGTTGTATGAACATGATGCGGGGAAGCGAATGTCCCCTGCCAGCCTCACGAAAATCATGTCGGCCCTCGTCATTCTGGAACGGGGTCAGTTGGATGATTTTGTCACGATTAGTCCCAATGCCGCACGGGCACACAAGACGCACTTACGCGTGAAGGCAGGGCAGGTTTTTAGGCTCGAAGATCTGCTGAAGGCCATGCTGATCGTATCCGCGAATGATGCCTGTCTTGCAGCAGTGGAGCATGTAGGGGGTGATGAAGCACAATTCGTGACGCTCATGAATGCCAAGGCTGCGGCACTCGGCCTATCTGATACGCATTTCAGCAATGCGTGCGGGTTCGATAATTCGGACCATTATTCGACGGCCGAAGATCTTGCCACGCTGAGTGTCACGGCCCTCGATCAGCCGATCTTCCGACAGTTGGTCCGTGAGGAGCGTGCAATTATCACCCCAGTCAACGGTCACCGTGCGTATGCGTTGCACAATACGAACAGATTACTGGGACGTATTCCCGGCGTCGAAGGAATCAAGACCGGATTTACCTCCAAGGCCGGGCGGTGCCTCATTGCCAAAGTCTCCCAGAACGGGAGCGATCTTCTCCTTGTGATCCTCAACTCAAAGCGTCGTTGGAACACCGCGACAAATCTCATTGCCTATGGGCTTCAGGTAGCCGAAACTCCCCGCTGAAATCCTCTGTTTGATCGAGTCGATAGGCACGTAGCCAGTGGCGCGAAGGCCGTCGAAGTTTGAGGCGTATCCGCAATCTGCTTGTTCGAATCCTCCCGTGAGCTATGGGAAAGGCCTACAGGATTTGTGATGGCGTGTGGAAGCGGAGGGGGAGAAACGGAGCGGGAGCACATTCAAGTGGTAACCGGGAGGAAGGACAGGAAGTGATCTATAGCGGCAAGTACGTGTTGAAGCCAAACATCAGCCCCGCATCGCTATCGAGGTGGGGAAAACTCCACGTTGACATCTTTTCCCAGATAGTTGATGACGAACCCCTGCTTATCATACGCGAGTATGGCGCCCATCACGTTTTCGTCGCCGTAGTCTTCTTGTCCCATGAGTTTTCGCACGTCCTCGGGGCTTTCGCTGTTCAACACGTTGCGAAAGATACCCCGAGTCTTATAGGAGAATCGGTTGTTGATAAAGATCAGGTCGACCTTGCCGTCCTGGACGCGCACGCCAGCCATAGGGCCAGTCGGCTTGCGCTGATCGAGCAAGAAAATGAACAAAGCCTCTTGTTCCACTTTGACTCCCGGGATCTTTTCATTCACGAGAGAGTCCAGGGCTTTGGCTTCGGAGTCTCCCAGTTTGACCCCAAACAGCGAAATCTCGGCACTCTTAAAAGCCTTGGGGTCCATCACGTCGTTCTTACTCAATTCATAAAGCTCGCCATACCCAGGAGACACCCATGCGCCGACTCCAGCCGTCACCATGCAGGCTATCACGGCGACTCGCATTATATACTTCATCGACTCTTCCTTACCCATGGGTTCCGAACGATGTATGGTACGTGAATTTTATTGGCGAAATTGGTAGGAGCAACACAGTGCGTGAGCATTTTATCGAACGGCCTGAGAACTTGCAAGAACGGCTGAATGTATGATGGGGGCGAACCAATCCGTTATCAGTTGTTTCTATGTGGAACAGGTTAGGCGGTGTGATGGGTGGCGATGAGGAGGGCTCCAAGCTGTCGGAGTCGTTGAAAATAGAGCCGGCCGTCTTCGTCAAGCTCGTCGGTCAGGGTATCCAGGTCTGCAACACAATCTTCGACGATCCTGATCCGCTGGGTATCAAGCCCCTCAGGGCTATCGAGGAAATATACGACGCATCCGCTGATCACGGTATCCAGCGTCATCAGCGGTCCCTCGTGTTGGTTTCCCACTTGAGGCCACCGCTCCTCCTTATGGGCTTCCCAGAGAGACGATACGGCATCCCGATCCATCTCGCAGATCTCCAGCGATCCAGCCTGACTCAGCTCCCATCCATCCAC
>DATHTZ010000006.1:0-6012 GCA_035462675.1 Nitrospiraceae bacterium
CCTCAGCGGAACAGGTAACTTTTTGAATCTTCTACCGATTTCAACCCCGCCCTATTCTGTGGTGTCCCCAACGGGATTTGAACCCGTGTTACTGCCTTGAAAGGGCAATGTCCTAGGCCAGGCTAGACGATGGGGACGGGACAGGACCTATAAAAAGAGTTGGACTCTTACCATACTTCAGACTCATGTGTCACTAGAGGACGCGGCGAGGCTTCACAGCAACAGGTCGCGTTTCCTCTTGGAATTCGGTAGGATAAACTGTGTCGAACGCATTAGGGCATCAACTGGTAAGGACTCAGGGAGCAGACTCATGACACGATCCCGGTTCTCATCGTACAGATCATTGCTGCTCATTTCCTGCTGCCTGATAGGAGTCGGTTGTGCCCACGATACCTACCAAGAGCGGGCGAACCTGATTAAGAATCATGCCGACGCATTCTATGACAGTCTGAAAGCCAACCGAGTGGAATCTGCAATTCGGGATAATGAGCAGATTGAAGCGATGGCGAGCCAGATGGGAGATACCGTCAAGAAGCGGGCCGGACAACAAGGCACCACAGCGGTCGAACGGGAGTTTGCCTTGATGAAGACCGCCAACGAAGCCGCGGCCACAAACTGGCTCGCGCTGGGCCAATACTTCGCCATCAAGCGCCAATACCCCCAAGCCCGCGCCACCTATCAACGCGTAATCGATACCTATACAAATCCCACAGACCGGCAATACCGAGAACAGGCTCTTCGCGCATTGAGAGATTTGGACATGCTGAATCCACCTACTACACCAACGACGAATCCGTGAACGGCGGCCGTGTCCTGCGCCAATTTTCTCGAATGCTTCTCAGCGGGCTCCTGCTGCTCAGCTGGGGTTGCATCCACAGAATTCACGTCACCCCTGCGCCTCCAACTGTTTCGCCTACCGCCATCGGGCATTCACTACAGGTCATTGTGCCGTTTCTTGCAGTGGAAGGAGCCGATCACAGGCCGGGCATCACCTTGCTTGACTGGCCAACACAGGACCTTCGCTCTGCGGTGATCAACTATATTCAATCGCGCCAGTCATTTGCTTCGGTAAGCGACAAACCGGCGGATCTTACCCTGACCGTCAAAGCCTGGCTGACGATGCGATCCCGCGGGAACTACCGCTACAGTCTGCGCCTGGAGTCAGCTATGAGTCCTTTGGAGAAACTGCCCATCAAGTCTTATCTGGTGGAAAAAGAAGCGGTTGGGTCGAGTGTTCGGTGGATCACGGCTTCGGATCAGACCCCTATTGAGGAAGTAGTACAAGCCGCTCTGGACGATCTACTCTCACAGATCGAAGCCGATCACCTCTTGTATCGAAATGGATCACGCTGAATACGATGACAGAGACCGGAGGGGAGCGCGCACATCATTTCGTTGCAGCAGATTTTCGATGGCCTTCACGTCTCGGAAAGGCCTGTCTGTCTGGCTACCTGGTTAGCCTCATGTAGCCAAACAAACCAAATGGCCAAGACAGCCGAGGGTTTTTTCAGCATCCAGTTAGGGAATCCGAAACCGTCGGTCGAAGAGGCCCATCACAAGACATCCGGCGGCCACACCCGCCGCAAACATTGTACCGATCATCCAACCGGAAGAGAAACCCGTTCCCCTCGGTTCGCGATGCCGAAGCTCCCGATTCAGATTCGGCATATGGGATTCAGGCCCGAGCCATTCATCCTCTGATGAGCGGGTGGAGCCTTTCTTGAATCGAAGAATGGTGGTCCTTCCCTCACTCATGATTCCCCTACTTCCCTCCGAGCCCACCCATCCAGTTTCACCCCGCAACTAGAGCAACTGAGCCTAGGCGGTACGAGAACCCGTATAGCATCCCCACGCCTCGTTGACTTGTGCGCTCGAAGCCGGTTCGTACACCGGACAATCAAGACGTAGCGAACGATCACCCAGCGGAACGTTCAGATAGTCACAGTGATGCGGCCGATCGGCATTATCGTGTTGATTGGGGCGAAAGTTACTACATGACACACACATCCTCGCGACAGAAATCTCACCCTGTTCTTGGAGACTACGAATCACCTTCACCAGGGACCTGAGAAGCGCGACCTGCTCCTGCGCCGAGAGTGCCTCCGTCGCAGTTACCAGCCGATCGGGCATTCGGGAAGAGGGGGTGCAGGACCGATTCCCTTTGGCCGTCAATTGCGCCATCACAACCCGTCCATCACTCATGTCACGACGCCGTCGAACCAACTGCTTCCGTTCGAGCGTGGCGATGACTTCTGACGCAGTCGGAAGCCTGATGACCAACTCGTTCGCCACCGTGGAGACTGTGGCACGTTGCCCTGGTTTGGACCGAAGAAGCGTAAGGACCTGCCGCTGTAGCGGCCCGAGACCTGCTCGACCTTCTCGCCGCCACGTCCGACTTTTCATCGCAAGCCCAATCTTTTCCAGGCCGGCTGCCAACTGAGTTGTCAGCGCAGCCGCATCCCGTAACACCGACGCCTTCTTCCTGCTACTGAGCACGCGCTGTTCAGCCATAGAATGCCCTCCTTAAGTACCAGTATTTGGGCAGTGTAGTGCGCACGCTGTCCCCACGTCAAGATTCCAAATAGCACTTTGAGCGGTACCCCACCATAAGTGGTACAGAGGGAGAAAACGATCAGAAGATGCTGACTGGCCGGCAACTTAGAACCGAGATCGAAGAACACCACCTGTATTCCGGATGTATCAGGAAGCACTTCAACAACGATTACCGACCAACGGCACCCGACAGAAGGACATGCGGCCCTACCAAGCCACTATTCCGTGCCGAAGGCTATAATTGGGTGCGATCGGCTTGGTCGTCTTGTTTTCGGAATGCCCAAACAGCTAATCGAGCAGGCGGGCAAGAGGAGGAACTGAGCACAGGACAACAGTGAGAGCCGCCGCTTCATCGTCAATCGGAAGGCGTCGCCGCGACAGGTTCGAGATCGTGATTCAGAACGTCTCCGCAAACAGCGATTGGATCAGCCGTTCCGTTTCCTGATACCCGCCCTCACCGATCCGCACATGGTGAATCACACCCTGCTTGTCGATGAAATACATCGCAGGCCGGTAACCGTTGCCATAGCGATTCCACGTCGAGAAGTCATTATTCTTGGATATACTGTTTCACCTTAGCAAAATCGTGTTCATAGGAAAACTCCGGCGAATGCACACCGATAATCACCAACCCCTTATCCGTATACTTCTGATGCCATTGCTTCATGTGGGGTTCGACATTGCGGCAGTTGTAGCAGCCGAAGGTCCAGAACTCGACCATTCCAGCCGCGATGATCGGCAAGTTTTGGATACACATTCTTCACCTGGACCTCAGCCTCAACCAGCTTTCCAACAGGCTGCAGAAAAACATTCTGGTCATGCTGGAATTTCACTGGTTTACACGTCTGTGCCAACAGGAGTCCACCACGCAGGATGCTCAAAAAGGCCAGACGTCTCACCCGCCCAACCCTGGCGCGCCGAGACCCGCTTTGTCCCTTGCAAGACCGCAGCTTCTCGGCTGACCCTCGTTTCACGGTTTACGCCTCACGTTTCACGGTTTCTGGGATCGATGCGAGACGATGCTGGTGGACTTTTTCAACATCCTGCTAAATGCCCGCGTACCACTCGTAGCCTTGATCATCCTCCCAATACCCACCCTTCCCGCCGGCGATGCCGGACAGTGTCTCGACCAATTCGATCATCACGACATACTTGGCCTGTTTGTACCCAAGTTGGCGTTCAAAGCGGAGTCGAATCGGTGCGCCATGGGGAATATCCAGCGGCGTGCCATTCAACTCGTACGCCATGATCGTTTGTGGGTGATAGCAGTCGACCAGAGCCATCCTCTCGTAGTAAGGCACCCCTTCTTCGTCCACATCGGCGCAATGAAAGACGGCGAACTTGGCATTCGGCAATGGCTGAACCTTACGCATCAGATCCCCGAGCGGAACGCCGGTCCACTTGCCGATTGCACTCCAGCCTTCGACGCAGTCATGCCTGGTGATTTGTGTCCGCGATGGCAATTCTTTCAGTGCCGCGAGCGACCAACTCATCGGAGTCTGAACCAGGCCTCCGACCTCCACCGTCCATTCTGAAAAATTCTTCGCCACGTTCGCGGCATAGTCTTCTGTGCCCGGATCGGTGTTACCGTTTGATGGAAACACCTTCGAGATGTCGGCGTCCCCATATTCTTTGGCAAGAGCATTCGGAGGCGTGACAGCCCGTTGCACTCGTTCAGTCAGCTTCTCTGCCTTGTTCAAGATCGAAGGGAACCAGCTGCTCTGCGTCAAGTTGTCACAGCCGGCGAGTGCCACCAAACTCGCAACGCCCAACGTCCCCTTCAAAAACTGTCTACGTTCCATTGCACGTTCATGCTTCATGGCTCGCTCCTTCATGCTCAGGCTTCACCACAAACCATCCCGTCACCATCGAGCGGATGTTGTTGAAGTACCCTGTCAGAATCACTTCCACCGCATGAACCACAATGAACCCGACAAAGGTAAAACAGGCAATAAAGTGAATCGTCCGCGCCGCCTGCCGCCCACCGAAGATCGTAAGCAACCAGGGGAACGCCGTATCGATCGGCGGCGACATCGTGAGGCCCATCAGAATGATCAGCGGCGCCACCACAAACAGAATGACTACGTAGGCCAGCTTCTGCAGCACGTTATACCGCTTGGCTTCCTCCCCTGTGGGATGCCGGAGCACTATATGATCTTTGACTACCTTGCCGATGCCACGCAGGTCCTTGCTGGTTGGAGCCAGGTCGCGCGTGGCATGCCGGCTGATCAGCGCATAGGCCGTAAAGAACAGGCCATTGATCACGAGGAGCCATGCGAAGAACAGGTGCCACTGCCGCCCCATGGCCAGAACTTTGGCGCTCGGAATGGTGGCCCAAGCAGGGAAGGCACGGCCCCTGCCGTCCGAATAGCCGAGAACGCCGGTTGTGTCGAACTTATGGTCTAGAATCGTCGTGATGCCGCGCATCTCGCCGCTCTCGGTCTTCATGGGACGGATCGAAAACAACGGCTGGTCACGATCGGAACGGTCGCCCCAATAGAGGGCAGGATGCGCAATGAAGCTCCCCGCAGCAAGCTGCGGGGTATCACAGAACTAAAACATTCGGAGCTGCCGGAGATCTTCCTGCGGCTGCCCTTACCGCTGCACATACCGTTCGACCGTCTGCCAGTTGGCCCGTTCCCCTACCGTGGCCACATCGTACCCATCGGTCCAAAACTCTCCGCCCCACAGGACCCGCTTCACCGCAGGCTTTCGGCGCAAGATCTCCCGTGCCGTGATGCTCTTGAATCTCTGCACAATCCGGCCGGGAGCCACTTTCGGATGCGCACTGCAGAGCAGATGCATGTGATTCTTGTCCGTCCCACTCGCTTCCCTCTCGATCGGAAACCGTTCCGCGATCTCAGCAGCCGTCTCCTGGATAATCGTCGTCACCACCTCATCCAGCAGGGCCTTCCGGTATTTCACGGGAAAGACACTGTGGTAGTGGATTTGCCACGCACCGTGCGCTCCCTTGCTAACTGCTTCGTCCCTCGGATCCGCCCTATTCCAGAGGGTACCAGAAACGAGTGTCCCCGTAGCAAGCTACGGGGAATCACAAGTTGAAAATTTGGAGCCCGCTCATAATCAGGATGATGAGAATAGGAACATTGAGCCAATGGCTGATTCGTACGGGTAGTTTATGGCGATAGACCTTCTCGACGACCAGGGCTGAAATAAGTTGCGCGGCTGGGACGTCACCCTGGTTCGCGGTGAGACCATCGGAGGCCGAAGGTTCTTCGAGTGGAAACGGTTCGAAACTCATCGCGAGGTCCAAAACCTGCTCGTTCTCCTGACCTTGCCCTGTTCCAGTTCCTTCGTGAATGAGTGAGGCCATGATTGTGTCTCCTCTGGCTTGGAATCACCTGTCTGCTGTTTGGTCGACGTCCGGCCTCGAATCTTACAGGCTGTTGCTAGCAGGCTGCTGAAAATCCCGCCAGCTTCGTTCTCGCATCGCTCAGA
>DATHTZ010000007.1:0-3090 GCA_035462675.1 Nitrospiraceae bacterium
GGACCGATCGTCGGCTCTGGCAGATCCTCATATGAAAGTGCATCCGTTCCACCATGCTCGCGAAAGAGTACCGCCTTCATCGGATGTCATTTCTCCATAATGTGTGGCTGACAATATCCTCAGATCTTATTTCTTTTCTCCAAGCAGGATGCTCAAAAAGTCTGCTCAGCAAGGCCGCAGGCGAATCGAAACCGCAGGCGTACCCTCAGGGGTACGTTGAGGATTTCGATGAACCGAGAACGCCGCTGGAGGGCTTTTTCAACATCCTGCTCACATTTTCCCTGCGAGAGTTGGCGCCGCGCCTACTATCTTCGCCGCCTGATACTGTAGATCGGGCAGCTTCTGCAGCCCGAACCGCGATATATAGAGAAAGATGTATTCACGAATGAACAGGCGCAGGTCCCAGCCAGGGTTGTGATTCCGTTCGAACTCCTGGAACACCCGCTCTGCCTCTTCGATGCTCATCCCGTTCTTGACCGTATAGTAGTAGTCGAGCGCCAGATCCCACTCGGGATTCTTATAGGCTGTCACGCCCCACTTCTCAGGGTTCTTCGCCACCGGGTTATGCCGGCCAAGGTCGAACGTGCCGAAACCGAGGGAATGGACATGCTCTTTGTTCGCTTCGAGAAATTCGACCGACGACCAGGCATCCTCCCTCGTTTCGCCAGGGAAGCCGAAGAAGCCCATACAGTGGTTCCAGATGCCCGCATCGGCCGAGAGCTGCAAATGCTTCGTGATCACGTCCGTCGTCGTCGCCTTGTCCATCAACTTCAGCACCCGCTCGTTCCCCGATTCGTAGCCGAAGTGGAGATAGCGGCAGCCCGAGTCCTTTGCATCCTGCCACACTTGATCGTCCAGCAGGCTCTTCTCGAACCGCATGTGCGTGGTCCAGACAATGCCCATCTGGCTGTCGATCAGCCCGCGCGACAGCTTTCGAAAGAGCGCAGGCGGGTAGGACTCGTCGGTGAAATGAAAATGCCGCGCGCTGTACTTGTCACGGAGATAGGTGATGTCGGCCAGAATGTCCTGAATCTTCTTCGTCCTGTAGCCGGCCGTATAGCCCTCGCCATGGTCGCAGAACTCGCAACGGCCCCAATAACAACCCCGCGTCGCCAGGTAGGGCAGGATCTTCGTCGGCACGAAGTATTTATGGAGCGGCAGCCCGTCGAAATCCGGCGGTGGCAGGGTCGCCATATCTTCAGAGAAGCTGGTGGGCGACACATGCACGCCTGTTTCGTCCTTGTAGATGGTGTTGGGCACGTCAGCGAGGCTCCGCTTCGCCCCTACCGCAGACACTAGCTGGACAAACGCCGTCTCCCCTTCATAGACCACAGCACTATCGAAGTATTGGAACAGGGGCGACTGCGGCAGCACATCGCGCAAGCGCGTGACCGTATTGCCGCCGATCGTCACGTGAATATTTGGGAAGTGCTGCTTGATGAGGGCGCAGAAGGTCATGGAGGAGAACATCTGCTGTTGCAGCACGATCGAGATGCCGACCACGTCGGGCTGCTCTTGCTCGATCACCGGTTTTACCAGATGCTCGAACACGTCGCGGTAGACATTCACTTGGGTGTCGTTCACTGCCTCCAACACCTCGGAGGAAACGAAGACCTTGTACGACAGATCCGTCTCCATCGGCGGCATGCAGATCCGCGCTGGAAAATAAACCATCGAGATCACCGACGTGACCTCACGGAATACATGAATAGCCCACTCTAACTGATCGATATCGTAGAACGTTTCTCCGCGAATGATCGCTTTCGCCTTCTCCGCCTTCTTGATCAATTCGTCGATCCGTTGCCTGCTCAAATCACAGAGGGACAACTGCAGATCCATCTCCTCGGCATTCAGATCGCGCTTCTTGGACAGCTTGCGAAGCCGGTCAAGCTGCCGAGGCACCCGGTACAGGACTTTTTTCAGGAAGTCCTCACTGAAGTACCAGTCGTACATTTCGAGGTTGATGTCTTTTTGGATGACGGTATGGCCGGCTTGACGGAGGACGGCGGTGAGGGAAGGGAGGCTGAGATAGGGTTCGGAGGGAAACCAGTCCGGCGGGTAGATGAGCATCACCTTCATCTTCCTGCCGCTGGTGGCTTCGGAGGCTTCACGGTGGAGCATGATCAGCTCCTTTGAAGCCCGTTCGCCTTTTGAATACTCAACCTTCATAGAGATCTGGTGCTTCTATCGCCCGAGCGCGAAAGTTACTCGAAACAGTCAGAAAGCCAAGGGGTTACGGGGGCATTGTACGGGTGGAGAAGAATGAGATGCAAGAGTGGGAAGGGAGTAGCCAGGTGCCCTCCTTGCTCGCAGAACGCGCGGCCTAGGAAGGCCCTCGTTCGATGCGCGCAGTCGAGGGCAGCCTTGGCCACCCCCGTCAATACTGGAGAGAGGGATAGAGGGAAAAGAAAGAGAAAAGGAATGCGGCCTGGCCATTTCCTGTGCTCGCAGAACGCACGGCTTGAGAAGGGCCTCGTTGGACGCGCATACAATGGAAAAACGTCAGGCCTCTCCCGTAACACAGGATAGAGGGGAGCATGAGAATGCTCGGTCGAGAATTCGACCGTCGCGTCGTACAGATTAGGGATTGCTCAGTATCTTGAGAATGCGCTTTGCCAGGTGTTCATTGATCTCGGTGTGACGAGGTACCGGCTGGGAAACATTCGTGACGGGATTGTGATACCAATCGTGATTTCCGCCGTGGCGAACCAACAAGCAGCCACCGGCTTCGATCTGCCTAATGAGGTCTTTGCGCTTCACCGAAGGGTCAGCTCGGCAAGCTTACGAATGCCTGGAATTTCACCGCTGGTGAGGTCGCGGAACAGATCGCGAAGATTGGACTGTAGATCTTCGAGGGACTCCCCCTGCGTCCAGTAATCAGGGTAGTCATGGAGATACCCGAGCCACTGGCCGTTATCCTGCCAATAAATATATTTTGTCGAATCCATAGCATGCATTATAGCGGCAGTCCTTTACCTTGGAAAGAGGACAGCAGAAAGCGGACCGCTCTCGACCGGCGAATCTATTGCAGGATATCAGCCGCGCTCGTCGTCTCTCCCCGCTCAGCCTCTGCCATCGAGGCAAGAAGCT
>DATHTZ010000008.1:0-6095 GCA_035462675.1 Nitrospiraceae bacterium
CGGATTGAACGCGCAAAGCATGAAATTTCGGGCCAAATCGCCCGAGCAAGCAGCCCGGGAGATGGCCTATCTTTCCAGCCGATACGATACGGCGCGATTTCGATTGGTGGATAACATCATCGATCTGAAATATGTGGAGACCCTCTTCGGCCGGTTTGCCGCAGATCACTGCGACCTCGATGTGTTCATCGAAACCAAGAGCAACCTCCATAAGAGTCAGATTCGAACGCTCGCCACCGGGGGGGTCAAATGCATGCAGCCGGGCCTAGAGAGCCTGAGCCTCAATCAGCTGCATGCGATGGATAAAGGCGTGACGCCGATGCAGAATATTATCTGCCTGAAGTGGAGTTCCTATTATCATGTCGCGGTGTCCTGGAATATCTTGCTCGGGTTTCCCGGAGAAACGAACGAGGACTACCGACGCCAGATCGACCTGATTCCATCGTTGTTCCATCTGCACCCACCGGAGGGGGCGGGAAAGTTCTGGCTGCAACGATTCAGTCCCTACTTCACCAAACCGCACGAATATGGGGTCCGTATCACCGGCCCCTGGACAGCATACGAGTATGTCTACGATGCCAGGCAAGTGGACGTGAGAAAGATCGCTTATGATTTCGAGTATGAGCTGGACAATTGGAATGTGGACCCGCCCATCTACCAAGAATTGGTCGATCTCGTGCAGGAGTGGCAGAAATGGGTTGGATCGAACGATCGGCCGTTTCTCTACTACTCAAAGGCGATGGACTACGTCACCGTCTACGATGGTCGGAACCCAACAACACCGATACGGCAGCGCTACGATTGGCCTGAGGCTGGGATCATCGAAATCTGCAATGAAGCGGCCAAGAGTGCAGCCCAAATCCGCACGCTATTGGCGCACCAACCTGACAGGAGTGCGATGCTCGACGGAGAAATCGATCATGCGCTCGGCACATTGACGGCAGCAAGGATTCTCTATGAAGAGCGCGGCAAATACTTCACGCTAGCCGTTCCCGAAAACCCCTATCTCTAGCTGAACCAGCAACTGGCATCATCACATCGAGAGTTTGTCGACGACGTTGCGCATCTGGACGCCGTGCGCGAGCGAGGAGCCGCCTCGTATGGCGCAGGCGACGTGGACGGCTTCCGTCATTTCCTCAATGTTCGACCCCTTTTCAAGGGAGGCTTGTGTGTGGGCATCGATGCAGTAGGGACATTGGACTGCATGGGCCACGGCGAGGGCAATGAGGGCCTTCTCTCGTTCTGTCAATGCTCCTTCAGCGAAGACGGCGCTATAGTAGGCCATGAATTTTTCCCAAAGATCTTTGTTGCCCTTACCCATCTCGGCAAACTTGCCCAGATCGTGGGGATGATAATAGGTCTCCATTTGGCATCTCCAAATTGTGATTGTTGCAGTGTGAATGGTGAATGAGTGCGCCCTCCTTCATTCACCACATCATGGTTCAACATGATGTTGCGATCATGCGTTGCTGGGCGGTTCGGGATCGGCTTGTGCGAGCACCTGCGAAAACCTGGTGCCGACGATGCCGGTCACCTTGGCCATGAGGTCGGTGACCTCTTGCCATTCCTGCGGAAGTAGGTCCTGTTTCAGTTGAGGATGAATTGCCCATTGGGCATCGACTTGTGTTCCCTTTCGGCTCACGAGCACCCGAAGCAGTTCCACATCCTTGGTGCGCGATTCGGCCCCTGAGGATTGGGACGGATTTCCGTGTGAATCTCCCGATGGAGGCGTTGAATGTGCCATACAGCCAATCTCCTTCCGTCTTACAGCGAGAGATCATACTGCATCGTCATTCGATCTGTACATCTGCCAAGAGGCCCCTGTGTCTGGTCTCGTGTGATCGTGGCGGGACTGATACTTTATGAGGGAATTGTATCCTCTTGGAGCAGATCGAGCATGGCTTGGTGGATAGGCCCGTTACTTGCGACCAATTCTCTTTCATAAATCGAGTGCGGAGCGTCTTTGAAGTTCGTCACGTTGCCACCGGCTTCGCGAAGAATGACGACTCCCGCTGCCATGTCCCATGGACTCAATGCCACTTCCCAAAATCCGTCGAACCGGCCGGCCGCGACATAGCACAGATCCAGCGCTGCCGTGCCGGTCCGGCGCAATCCCTGCACCTTCATGGCGAATCGCACGAAGTGGTTCAGGTTATTGTTTGGAGTCTCGCGAATGTCGTATGCAAATCCGGTTACGAGGAGCGCACGATCAAGATGGTCCGTGGTGGACACGGAAATGGGAACCCCATTGAGGTAAGCCCCGTGCCCAATTTGTGCGGTAAAGAGGTCATCTCTGGTCGGGTCGTAGACCACCCCAATTACCCCACACCCGTCGCATTCCACCCCGATAGATACACAGTAGGCGGGGAACCCGTGAGCGAAGTTGGTCGTGCCGTCAAGCGGATCGATGACCCACTTGTAGCGGGATGGAGATCGCTGGGTTAGCCCACGCTCCTCGGCAAGAACAGGATGGGCTGGGAAGGCGTCGTGGATCACATCAATGATCCATTGCTCCGCCCGGTGGTCGGCGTCGGTGACAAGGTTGATGGTCTGCTTATGTTCAATGCGAAAGCCAATGCGTGAGCATTCAACGAGAATGGCTCCGGCCTTACGGGCCGCATCAATGGCCACTGAGAGAAGCGCATCGAGGGGAATATCTTGTTCATATAGTAGGGACATGGGGCGGCATCATAGCACGAGGTTACGTCTCTACACTGTTGAGCCAAGTGGCCTCTCGAATGGGAAGTCATCTCGCCCTTTAAGGCGAAGATCTGATCTGTTGTTGACACGCTTTCTAAGCGAGCAAATGGCATTGAGAGCAAGCAATGAGCAGTGTTAAAGCTATCAGGCCATGCAAGCCACTATTATAACTTTATCTGTTGACTTGTTACGCAAGCAATGCTATAAAGCAAGCATGCTTCACCTGGGGGCAAGTTTGTGGAAGAACTCACCGATATCTTGGTTGGTCTTGAACAGCGAATCAGCGCCTACAAGAACCGGCTGCAGGAGCTCGAAAAGAAGCGTCGTCGTTTGGACGACGAAATCGCCACGATTAAAAAATACTTGGAACTGGCAGAAACGCTCTATCGTGTTGAAGCCGACAAGGCCAAGCTCGCCAGTCTCTCCAGTCAATTCTATACCGACGAAAAGGGTTCTCGTCAGCGACCGAACACGGATGTCACCGACCAGTCGAGAGAAATTCTCATGGGGCGGAGCAAGTATTCCGGGAAAAGCGTGTCGGAGGCCGCATACGAAATGCTCCGCGAGGCAAATCGTTCGATGCATGCAAAAGAGCTTGTGCAACGATTAGTTGAGGGAGGGCTACAGATCAAAGGGAAAACGCCTCTGACATCTGTAGCGACATCCTTGAAGCGAGACAAGCGGTTCAAGAAAGTGGGCCCGAATACGTTCGAGGCATTGGAAGAGTCCCTGATCCACGCGGTGTAGTGTGCCTGAGTGAGTGAGACCTCAAAATGCACGAAGGGGGGTGAGAGTCTTGGCGACGAAGAAAGCAGCAAAGAAAAAGAAGAAGTAGTCCCCGCCTTGATTCTAGCGTCGGGAGTGAG
The DNA here is from genome assembly GCA_035462675.1 of Nitrospiraceae bacterium. GTDB lineage: Bacteria > Nitrospirota > Nitrospiria > Nitrospirales > Nitrospiraceae > Palsa-1315. The sequence continues at coordinate 3,567 of DATHTZ010000008.1, forward strand.
GCCACTTGCTCCCGATGCTAAATCAGATCTCAGTTACACCCACATCAAAATCATCTCGTCATCTTGCGTGAATTGGTAAGACCAGACGCAGACTTTCATTTCATGCGGATAAGCGGGAGCTCATATTATTCTTGAAGGTTCGTCGTGAAAGCGCCCGAAAGCGCGTTTCTCGTGAAGCGCCCCTCGACAGGCTCGGGACGCCCTGAGCCCGTCGAAGGGCGTACTCGAATGGGGCGCGACACACTCTTTCCGTCCTGCGATTCACGCTTCACGAACGACGCTTCACATGCAAGAGTCGCGTATCTGCACTTGCAACAGAAGCTTGAGGAATATGGCGAGTTAGGAGGCTTGGAGGGCCACCAGCGATGCGAGTCGCGGTGCGGCCTTGGAGGAACGAGGCTTAGAGGCGGCGACTGTTTCGTCGCCATCGAGCAACACCCAGCTATCTGGGTGAGAGAGAATCTGTTGAACAAGACGCGTGTGTATCGCATGCCCTGAGCGATCGGCGATCAAGTGCCCGATAAAGGGTACGCCGAGCAACGAAAAGTCTCCGATCAAGTCGAGGATCTTGTGTCGCACGAATTCATTGGCAAAGCGAAGGCCTGATTCATTCAGAATGCCATCGTGAGAGAGAACGATCGTATTGTCTAGGTTGCCGCCCTGGCCGAGCCCGCGAGCCCACAGGGCTTCCACTTCCTGTAAGAATCCGAATGTCCTGGCATCCGCGATCTCCTGCTCAAATGCATGAGCTGAGTGCTCATAGGCGTAGGTCTGAGTCTGGATCAGCGGATGATTGTAGTGGATGGAATAGGTGATCTTGGTGGTCGAGGACGGTTCAATGCGAACTCGACGAGTTCCATCCATCACCTCGAGAGGCCGAGTGATTTTCAGATAGGGTTGCCGCCGGCTCTGAGGAACAATTCCGGCTGACCGAATTAATCGTACGAAGTGTGCCGCGCTGCCGTCCATAACAGGGGCCTCGCCGGCATCAACCTCCACATATGCGTTATCGATGTCGAGTCCTGATAAGGCGGCCAAAACATGCTCGATCGTCTTGACCTGAAACCCGTTGCCACTAATTGCAGTGCAGAGTTCCGTGGGCACCAAATGCTCGATGGAAGCCGCGAGGGACGCTCCATCTTTTCCATTCCGGTTGATAAAGACAACGCCTGTATTTGCTGGGGCAGGCCGGAGCGTAAGGGTAACGGGCTGTCCTGAGTGGAGCCCAACTCCCACACAACTCACTGCATTTGCTAAGGTTTGTTGAGCTCTCACACAATCACCTCAATTATTCGCAGAGAGTATGAGCAACTAATGTACCAGGCTTTGTTTTTACGATAAACGATCATATAGTATTGATAATAAAAGAAACATTATTTGCTCGGTGACATAGAGGCATGTTGTAAAAACATGACACCTGTGACTTTTCAAAGATTATTGAATCGAAATGACCATCTCTGTCATGGCTAACCAGCATGACTGAACAATGGCTCAAGATCTGTTGGTGGCTGACAAGGGAAACATGGTGACCGGTCGGTTTAGGAGGAGTGGCAATCCAGTTGCCGGACAAACACGTTTTCACTTAGCCGCTCAAACAACTACGGACGGGGATCCAACTCGATGAGTCCTTTCCGAATGGCCAGAATGGCCGCTTGCGTGCGGTCATAGACTTGCAGCTTATGGAAAATGTTGCGTACATGATTCTTGACGGTCTTTTCGCTCAGGTCCAAGTTATTCGCGATTTCCTTGTTCGTCTTGCCGTCTGCGACCAAGCGTAAGACCGTAATCTCTCGTTCTGTCAGATCATGCTCGACCCATCCAGGCTTTTTCCCTTTCTTTTGGGACATCAAGGAAAACTCCGCCAAGATTTTGCTCGCGACGGACGGATGAATCAGTGATTCGCCCTTGTAGATCGCACGAATCGCGGCAACGATCTGAGAGGACTCGGAATCTTTCAAGAGATATCCCGTGGCGCCAGCCCGCACCAAATCGAAGATGTATTGTTGCTCGTCATACATGGTCAGGGCTACGACTCCGATGTGAGGAAACTCCCGCTTGATTTGTCTGGTCGCTTCGACTCCGCCCATCCGGGGCATGCTCACATCCATCAGCACGACGTCGGGAACCAACGTCCTCACCTTCTCGACCGCTTCCATACCGTCCTGGGCCTCGCCGACGATATGAATATCGTCTTTCGTCTTGAGGATTGCAACCAGTCCTTCGCGCACGACGCGATGATCGTCCGCGATGAGCACCTTAATCTTTTCCATGGGACATCATCTCCTTTTTCACCAGGGGAATGTCAACGACAATGGTCGTGCCACGCCCTTTCTTAGACTCGATCTTGCCTTCACCGCCCACGAGTCGAGCCCGTTCCAGGATTCCACGAATCCCGAAGTGGTCCCATTTGTTGGGATCGCGCAATACGGTGTCCATGTCGAATCCCACGCCGTTGTCCTTGATGGTGACCTTGAGGCGTTCGGGGTCGATGTCCAGCCCCACGGTAACCCGAGTCGCTTTCGCATGCCT
>DATHTZ010000009.1:0-6326 GCA_035462675.1 Nitrospiraceae bacterium
TAGCGCGCGCGTCCGGCGTAGCGGGCGAACAATCCCGCCAGCCGATCCGTGGCAAAGCGCTGATTCCAACGATTGATGTAACTGTCGCTGCAGTCCAGCTTGGCGCGAATCTCGCCCCACGTGAGCCCCTCAGCCAGCAGCAGAATCAGACGGGCGTGCCGAGCGGAATCTGCTCGACCGTTTCTGACTCTCGCTTGGCGCTGAAGTTCCATGTGTTCGCTCTTGGTCAGTATCATCACGCCCTCCCTAGGCGTCATCATACTACCTTTTTAAACGTTACAGTCCACTAGTAGAGATAACTAGAGACAAATGAAATCCCTGGTGACCCAATACCATGCCCTCGATATCAAGGAGCTCGCCCGAGGGGGGTATCTGTATCCCTTCTCCACGTATGACTGGGTGTGGCGGACGAACAAAGGCGCCCAGCAAACCACTGTGACCATCACGGTCCTCACGGATGCGCTCCAGCTGGTCTTTCCGATGTATGGTGTTGAAAGCGCCCGGCAGGACGTTCGTTTGACATACTCGCTCGGGCCTCGAGGCGGAAAACGCCCCTGGTTCGCCTGTCCTACCTGTCGGCGACGGGTGGGAGTGCTGTGTCACGCAAGTGGTTTGCCGTTTCGCTGCCGGATATGCTGCAAGCTGGCCTATCCCTCCCAGTACCAATCACGAGACCAGAGCTACGGCCGTCAGCTCCGGATGGTGAGTTATCGTGAACAGGCCCGACTGAGTGCGCAGTGTGGGGATCGGACATGATGATTTCGAGGCGAGTTACCCTTGCCATTTCCTTGGCCATCTAGTGAGCTCACCGAGTAAACGACGATAGAGATTACTTTCGAGTAGCTCAAGAAACCTCATATCAAGGCGGTCATAGAGCAGCGCTTAGTCGAACTGATGTCGGCACAGAAGATGAGGCACGAGTATAGCTCAACGGAACATCGAGGGTCATGATTTCGGGGGCAACAACTCAGCATTACACAGTATCGTCCTCAGCATATTAACCAAGGAGGTCTCCGATGGGAGCAGGTCAAGGATTCGAGCGGGGTGCGCATTCATTCGGTAATTGTGTTATGGCTGGGATCCGGCTGGGGATGCAACAGAAATGGAACGACCAACTGGACGAACCGTATAAGCACTTCTCTCGTCTCTAGTGTCAACTGGGTACTGGCTTAGGGATCGCCAAGATTCAGCAGCACGAATTTCCAGCCATCTCCCCTACTCAATCAATGTCCCAGACGTTCAAGAGCTTCCTTCCTGTGTACCGGAAAACCATGCGAGTGAAGAAGCGCTTTGACATGGCTCGGCCGGAATCAATAATCGAGACACACTTGCTGCCACACTTTGGAGACCGCCCACTCAACGCAATTACGACTGAAGACGGTCAGAACTATATCGACGATCGGCTCAAAGAAATCGTCGGCACCAAAGCCGACCAGGGTATGAAAGATTTAGATGTGCAGGCAGGCGGCGCCTTCGACACAGTGTTCGCAGAGACCTCATATAAGCGGACAGGGAATGTTGCTAAGGGATCAATACCTGTGGCATAGTCCGATGACCTCGCCTTGCGCGAAAGGCCGCCCAGATTGGCGAACTTAGATGCTGGACATCGCGTTGAGCCTCCCATCATCAACGCGGTACTTGTATTGGGATCAAAGGAGGAGATGACTATGAGCACGTTGAGTGGCCTGAAGCATTTGAACAGCGTCACCGTAGAGGACGTTGAGAAGCTCTACAAGGAGCACGAAAAGCAACTTCATGAAAAGATTGATGCGACAAGGGATGCCTATTTGGGATTTATATTTCCTATCAATCGAGCGGATCTATCAGCGGTTTCAGAAGCGCTCGAACTGAGCCCGACGGTGGCTCAACTAATTTATCGGAAGAGCAAGTCTTTTTCGACCTTTAGATCGCCAGGAAGAAAGTTTGGCCAACTTACCAATCACATTTACGGTGCCTCGATACTCGCACTGAGAGGCAAGAGCCTCGACACAGGACTGAATACGGTTACTAATGACAACGTTCGCAAGTTAGCAGCAGCAAACGAGGATGTCATTCTTGAAATCGCCGGCATGCGGGCCTCTTGGTTTGGAAGAATATATTTCCCTGCTCAAGCGTTTGCGAATGCAATTGCCGTTTTTGGTGGGAAGGTTGGCCCAGAAGTACTTTTTGATTTGGCCGAGAAGTATGGGTACGCAAGTGTTGCTGGGGTCCGAAAGACGATTCGCGGGGATTTTGGAATTGCACTTTGGTTGACGCTGCTTGGCCGAGCATCCTGAGTCAATCAACTGCACTGCACGCTGAGCAACGTGGAGCGAAGCCTAACTCTTTGTTTAATCGGAAAGCCACTGGCTTGCCGGTGGCCATAGTTTCTTGCCATGGTTGTCAAAATGTTCATGTGTAATGTTCGTATCGGTTTAAAGAAATATTATTACAATACTACCTATGATCTGCCGCTTATCTCTGCCTGTCTCTCTGTCTCTGTATACATATAATGTATGACTGAAACATGGCACTAGGATAAGGCAGATGCGAAAGTCCTTCCCCTGGAGCACAGTCCCTAGAGCGGGTTGAAGAGATCAATCACCGAAAAGTGCGGTGAGGAATTCCCATTGAGGTTGAAGGGGCAAGGCCGAACGGCCCAAGGCTCCTCTGGCTCCTCTCTCTATCCTTTCTTTGTAGCCTTCTGACCATGTGGATCTCTCGCCGACCTGTCCCGCACCCGCTCTCCGCGGAGGCGGGTCATGGGGTTGGCACGCTGACGGTCTACCCATTCGAGCGTTCTCCACATCTCTTCGCGGTTCTTGAGGGCTCCGGGGATGTCGGAGGTATTTAAACGATGCGATCCTCGCCGAATTGACCAAGGCTACGGTGCTACCTTCTCCTCCGCCACTCCCATGGCGGCACCGGCTGCGAATCGGAGCATCCTATGATAAAAAATCAAGAGTAGCTGCACTCATGACAGATTCCAAGTATGATGCTTGCCGACCTGTCGCGGTGAACACGAGTGAGGAGAAGGACACATGACCATGAGTCTCTATGGATTGAGGCGAAGCAAGCGGAATCTCGTTATTGGGGCCGCCCTCGGACTACTGATCGCATTGACAGGAAACTCGGCGATTGCAGCGGAAACATCGGAAACCAGCCCGGAAGGGGCGGCGCTCCAAGCCGCCAGCTGGGTAGCGACCATTCCGTATGGTGCCGTGAAGGTGGCCTATGCTCTCGGCGGGGGTATCGTCGGTTGCCTCGCCTGGATGGTAACGGGAGGAAACACGGCGGTTGCACAAGCTGTCTGGGTTCCTTCTATGACCGGTGATTACATCGTGCTGCCGCAGAATCTCACCGGGGAGAAGCCTCTCCACTTCATGGGTGGGTCATCCGACAAAACCAATCCGTAACATTCCTGCCCATAAGGAGAGTGTCCGTCATATCTCTCGGGTATACCGTTGTGTCCCGTTTCGCCTCCGCCGCTCCCACGGCGTCACCGGCTGCGGATCGGTCCACAATCCCTTTCTTCGACTCTCGTGTATTGATTATTGTTCAGACAGATCTGAGGCGCCATCCATCGCCTCAACTCCCTCCCCGCGAAGGGTCATGTTTTGCAGCCTGCCGACCAGCCAACGGCAAAGGCCTGGGTCAGGAATCCGGCGGGCGCAAGGTGCCTCAACGACAAGACGGTGGTCTCCTGCGTGGGGTCGATGCCGCGTGCCTGTGCGCCTGCCTCTGCCACGGTGCCGGCACTGAGTCCGTCCGGGCTGAAGGCCAGCGGACTCGTAAGCCAGCTACCCGGTTCAGTTGGCAGGCTGTCCCGTCCCGCCACGGTGAAGCTGCTGAACTTTCCGTCAGCCAACGATGCGCAGTGTTGGTTGAGCAACGTCGTCGCGATCAACGGTGTTTTTCCCAGCGGCTGAATCTGGCCGCTGATGGGAGCGTTCGGCGACTGAACGGTGATGGTGCCGTTCTGGCCGATTTGCGAGGAGGCGCTGATCTTGCTGTTCGCGTCCGGCAAGAGGACATTGGTCGTAAGGGAGATATTTCCTCCTGGTCCCTGCACCGCTTGGGCGAGGATCTGGCTGTTCAGCAGAATGACGAACTGGGGATCGATGTTCACGCTCCCGCCGCCGCCGGTGCCGTCGAGAACTGAGGCACTGATGGTGCTATCGGTAAGCTGTACGATGCCGTTGGGGTTCGTCGTGATCTTGATCGCCCCGCCGCTCGACTGATTGGCCTCCGTCGTGACGGAACTATTCATCATCGTGAATTGGTTTCCCGCATTCACCGTGATGTTCCCGGCATTGCCCCTGCCAGAGCTCGTGGCCGAAAGAGACGCTCCATTGCTGACCTGAATCGCGGATCCACGAAGAGTGATGTTCCCACCCACACCATTACCGACAGTGGTCGTGAAGAGGCCGCTTCCTTGATCGGCCATGGTCACTGGCCCAGTCGCGTTCACCGTGACCGTCCCGCCAGCGCCATTCCCGAACAGAAAGCCTTCTGCAAATCCAACATTTAACCCGCTGCTACTGGAGATCGATGCACCGCTGCTCACATTCATACTGCCCGCATTCACGGTAACGGAACCAGCCGGGCTGTCACCACCAGTCGAGGTCGAGATGACCCCGCCGTCGAACAGAGTCAGTCGTGGGGTGCTCACGGTAAGAGCACCAGCCCTGCCTATCCCGAACGTGCTGGCCGTAATCCCGCTCGGGTTATTCACGACTGTAAACGGTCCGAAGCTCTCCGATCGCCCGCTATGTCCGGAAATAGACAGCTGCTCGGACGCGGTCACCGACAGCATGCCGCCTGGCCCTGAACCATCAGTCGCGCTGTTAATCCCGGCTCCCCCGGTCAAGATGATCGTCGCCGCCTGGATGTTCACGTCACCGGCTCCGCCGGGACCAAGCGTCGCGGACGAGATATTAGCGCCGTTCATGGTGAGGGTTGGGGTAGAGACGAAGACCGGGCCAGCTTGTCCCAAGCCAAAGGTGGCATTGGCAATGTTGCTTTGAACATTTTGCAGAACCACCGGTCCGAGGTGAAAGGTCCCAGGAAGGAACCCTGACATGGTGATGGAGTCTGATGCCCTGATGTGTAGGCTCCCAGTGGCCCCTGCCCCGAACGCATTGCTGCCAATCAGTCCCCCGTCTTTGAGCGTCAACTGCCCAAGGAGCAAGGACAGGTCTCCGGCAGCGCCCGCACCGAACGCATGAGAGCCAATGAGACCAGGCTGGAGGGTCAGGCTCGGCGTCTGCACAACAACGTTGCTGCCTCGATTCGCCGAAAAGTTTTCACTGTAGATGCCCGACGGCATATTCGTGAACGTAGATAACCCGGGAACCGAGGGGAGAAGATTGGTTGTGCCCGGACGTTGGCCGGTGACGACTATCGAATCAGTCGCCGTGAGAGCGATCGTGCCACCTCCCGGTTGTCCAGAACTCAAAGGATTAGGCACGAGCAGGGTATCGATGAGGGCGCCATCGGTCATGGACAGGCTGCTGGAATTGATCTGAATATCTCCGACTTTTGCCGGCCCCAGGCTCGCTGTTTGAATCTGTCCTCCTTTGATCTGGACACTTCCGGCCGTACTGGAGATCGGTCCTCCTTCGAACGGGGCGGTGATCGAGATGTTCCCCCCTGGCCCATTGCCTGTGGTCAGACTCTGGATGGAGGCCCCATCCATCTGCACGTTCGAGGCGATGAGCTGCACATCCGCGCCGGGATCCGGGCCTGCGTTCGCCGAGATGATCGAGCTGCCTGGGCTGAGCGCGATCGTCTCCGGAGCACCGACGCTGTCAGCCGTGCTCAGCACCGCGTCGGTCACTGATAGCACGAATTGCCCGCCTCGGATTGAGACTGTGTGTGCGCCGCTGACGTTGAGGTGTGAACCCGGCGCCAGGGTGACAGCTCCAAAGGAAGTAAAGGAGGCACCATTGGCGTTCGGGAGCGGCTGAAGAGTCGCGGCGTCGAATTCTCCGGGCGAGGCCGCACTAGCCAGCTGAATCTTGCCGTTCGGGGCGATGAGTCGAGCCGGTTGCGCGATGTCCCCATCCGGTGTGCCAGATTGAATCGTGATATGGCCGCCCACGAGTGCAATGCCTGTTCCGTGAGCCACGGTGAGCTGGCTCCCCTGCACCGTCATGGCTCCCGGGTTCGAGCCAAGAAATCCAAACGCGGCGACAGGCGAGGCTGAAAGAAGCGCATCAGCGGCGACCGTTGAAATGGCATGGAATCGCACGTTGTCGGTCAGGCGCAGATAGTCTGCACTCGCAAAGGTCACCATCCCACCGACGTTCACCGTCGCGTTCGGCCCGAACAAGAAGCCGGCTGGG
>DATHTZ010000010.1:0-3162 GCA_035462675.1 Nitrospiraceae bacterium
CGGGGTGTCTCCTTCGGCCCTGGTCACCCGGCTCAATTTCGCCAAACTAACGACAGCATTACAACGACCGTGCCAAGCGGAGACAAGAAGGGCCTGGTCCTCCTCACCGTCACCACCGCCTCGGGAGAAAACTCAAGAACGTTCCTCGTAAAATAGAGGGGAAGGAGTGGCTAGGTGCCCCTCTTGTTCGCAGAGCCCCCATGATGAAACAGTAGTCGCTCGATGCGCGCAGTAAAGGGCAACCTTGGTCACTCCTCTAGAAAGGTGTAGAGAATTGGAATGCGCTCGCATGGGCTATTGGCACGTCTCGGCGTGCCAATAGGTGGGCGGGTGAGATAGTTGCGCGCATTCGAGGATCGACCAGGCTACCCTGTGGAGAGAGACCGGAGCGAGCGTGGAAGGGTCACCTGATAAGGCTCGTCGGACATGAGGCGTAAGTCAGGCGAACCGATCTATCTGAAGCGTCACATATTGGGCCTCGCTCTGGCCGTAGTCGCACCAATTCTGCTGCCCCTCCTATACCACCACTACGTCACACCGCTGAGTTTTTCCACCATTTTTACCGCAAGCCTGATCATCGCTCTGATAGGGAGCATCGCGCTCTATTTTGCCTACCGATCCTCGGCTCAAAATGAACCGTGAAAGGTGAGGCGTGAAATGTAGAACGGCCGAGTGCTCTTCCTCCGAAACCTCTCACGTTTTACGTTTCACGCGTATCGATTTTTGTACTCGGCTTCTGATGTGTCCATGCGAGAGGAGTCGTCGCTTCGGTAAGGTAGGCCTGTCCAAATCCCAAAACCAAGTGCGCATCCTGTAGCCGTAATTCCCAGAGCGAAAAATCTGCAAAGCCAAACATCATAGCCGATTGAGGAAAGCGGGCCAGATAGCGCTCTTTCACTTCGGCGTAGCCCGGTGCACCGACATTCAACAGCGCAGCCTCACCCTGAAGATTCATCCGCCGTAGAGCTAACGGGTTCTTCCCCGGCCGATCCGTCTCCGAGACAAACAGCCCCACGCGAGGGTCGAGCAACAGATGTTCGGTGTGCAACGCCAAACGACTCACATGAATAGAGGCGCGTGTCCAGTCTTCGCCAAAAACATAGGGCACATGCGACCCAAACGGCCGCCCGTTTCTGAGCGTCAACAGAACTCCCGTACGAACCTCCTCGGCCAGCTTGGCCCAAGCAGCCTGAACCTCCTCATTCGACAAAGCGCCAGACATCGCCATAGAGACACCCCCGGTCTACGTGATAATTGTGGCCCAAGGTCACCTCCTCCTGTCCAACTTCCGAACTCATACTCCATCTCGCAGATCTAACCCTGCGCCATCACGAGCAGGTATGAAAAGATCGGCCTCCTTCTGAAAGTAGAAATCAGAATCTCCCCCCTGTATCCTGTATAGCTGACCTCTCCCCGACCCAGCAGCATTCTGACCTGGAGACGCCTGATGAATGCGACAGTCATCTTAACAAAACGCGTAGAGTCTCTGCTCATGATCTCGCTGCTCATAAGCCTTGGATGTGCATCCTCATCGAAGCAGACGCCGACAACCGTCGGACCGCAATGCAACATCGAGTGGGATAAGGTGACCGACCCGAAGGTCACCGGGTATCAGCTCACGGTGATCGACCGGAGCAGGCAGGCGGAGAAAATAGTGCAGTTCATCCCCGCAGATATAACGAAGGTGTCCTGCAGCGATGCAGGTGCCAGCCATGAAGGGCTGTGGGACGTGACCGTGCAATCCTGTTACGACACATCAACGTGTGGCCTCCCGACTGAGGTCGCACGCATATACATTACCGCCAAATAACCAGATACGTAACATCGTCTCTCACGTACTGCGTTTCTCCCAGCTCGTTGATTCCTGGACACGCTTCACGCCTCACCAACGACGCATCACAACACCTCATCCCCCTCTTGGCTCTGGCCGCACGCTTCGTACCTTCCCCCCAGACTGAATGTTTTCTTCTCGCGAAACGTGTATCCTTTGAGACTGAGAGAAGAGTGTACGTTAACTGCCAGTATCAGGAATAGAGGATAGCAGTAGAGTCGGCTGACAGAGAGGGAGCCGCGCACCCTCTCGCATCACATCATGCTCCAATGAGACATCATGCAGAAGGGAGACGGCAGATGAAGCACCTATGGATCGCACTGGGACTCTGTGTATCGGTTGTCGCTACAGGCTGTGGTACTGAGAAAGCCGAAATCAAAGAGGACCGGCTGACTGTCGGGAAGGTTCAGGGAGAGATCAAAGTCGGCATGCCTGCCTCCCAGGTCGCGGAGCTCCTCGGCTCGCCGAATATCGTGACGACGGATGAGAAACGTCGCGAGGTCTGGATGTACGACAAAATCTCGACCGACCGAGTTGACGTGGCCAAATCATCCTTTGCTGGGATCATCCTTATCATGGGGACCAAATCGAGCCAAAGTTCCAGTTCCACACGGCAGCGCACCCTCACCATCATCATCAAGTACGACGAAGAAAAGAAGGTTCGCGACTTTGCCTACAACTCCACGCAATTCTGAGCGGCCAATCGCAGGGCGACAAGGCAGCGTGGTACGGATGAGGGTCTGGATGGCCTCGCTCGTACTGCTGACCGGGTGTGTCACTCCTACAGAGCCAGCCGAGCTGTTTCAGCTGACTGCGGAAACACCCAAGCACCGGGCCATGCAGACCCGATTCTTTGAGACGCCCAACGAAAAAGAACTGTTGTCGGCGTCTGCCGCGGTGCTCCAAGATCTCGGGTTTCAAGTCGAGGAGAGCGTGCGCGAGGTCGGTTTCCTGCGGGCGACGAAAGAACGGAGCGCCCGGGAGTACGGACAATATCTCCAACAGGCGTTGTTCTTAGTTCTCTCACTTGGAAACCTGCGCGCCCCAGTGGATCTGCACCAGAAGATCGCGGCGGGGTTGATCACCAGACCGCTCAACCAAAACGCCACCAGACAGGAAGTCCGTATCACGTTCTACCGCGTCGTATGGAAAGGCGACGGACAAACCGATCAACAATACATTCCGCCTGGCCAACAGTCTATGGAAATGATCCGGGACCCGGAAATCTACCAGCAATTTTTCGCCAAACTCTCCAAAGCCGTGTTCCTGGAGGCACATACCCTATGATCGAGCGAGGACGAGGGCCTATGACCGACAAGCGATGCGTATGG
>DATHTZ010000011.1:0-9903 GCA_035462675.1 Nitrospiraceae bacterium
ATCCTGCAGGTTTTTCGCACTAATGACAAAAAGAGCATCAGCAATAAGCTAGGAGAGTTTACAGCAAGATATATATAGGAGAAACAATGGAAGGAGGGTCCTCGTACTTGTCGGCGATGAGGGAGAGGGTTGTGCTATTCCTGCACTAATGCTGGAGGTTCGGGGCCGATTTCTTGATCAGGGCGGCCGATTCCCAGCGTGTCCATGCGGTACTTGAGCATCCGGCGGCTGATTCCCAGGAGGTTGGCGGCATGGGTTTGAATGTAGTTCGTTCGTTTGAGGGCATCCAAAATAATTTCTCGCTCGAATTCCATCACGGCTTTTTCGAGCGACAGTCGCCCAGCCAGGGTGTCATCGCGAAGTGAAGAGGATCGGGAGTCGTTCTTGACAATGTTCGGGAGATGTTCGGGAGTGATCGTGTTCGACCCCTTGGACCAAATGAACGCCTGTTCGATGATGTTCTCCATCTCTCGGACATTGCCTGGCCAGGGATAGCGAGACAAAAGGTCGACGGCATCTTTGGAAAATTCTTGGGGCGGCCGGTTGTCTTCTTCGATTCGTTTGGCCAGAAAATGTTTGGCAAGGAGGGGAACATCTTCACCACGTTCCCGGAGCGGGGGCAAATAGAGCGCAATGACGTTGATGCGGTAGTAGAGGTCTTCACGGAATTGCCCTTTGCGAACGAGCTCCTCGAGATTCTTGTTCGTTGCCGTAAGGATGCGCACATCTACTTTGATGGATTGCACTCCACCGACCCTGGTGAATTCTCGTTCTTGGAACACGCGCAGCAGCTTGGCTTGCGTCATGGCGCTGAGGTCGCCGATCTCGTCAAGGAAGAGTGTGCCGGTATTGGCGAGCTCAAATTGCCCTACTCGACGAGCCGTCGCATCCGTGAACGAGCCTTTTTCATGGCCGAACAGCTCACTCTCGATAAGCGTTTCAGGAAGTGCGGCGCAGTTCAGCGCAATGAAGGGGCGCTCGCGTCTGCTGCTATTATAGTGGAGCGCCTTGGCGACCAATTCCTTTCCCGTGCCGCTCTCGCCGGTGATCAGGACAGTTGTGCGGCTGTCGGCGACTTGTTCGATCTTGGTGTAGATCCCTTGCATCGAGGGACTTTTGCCGATCAGGTTGTGAAAGGCATAGCGCTGGACGACTTGCGCGCGGAGTTGTTTCACCTCACGTTGGAGTTCCTGGTCCGTGAGCGCGCGCTCGACGATAAGGCGGAGTTCTTCCACGTCGAAGGGCTTTGAAAGGTAGTCGGCCGCACCGAACTTCATCGCATCGACGGCGGTTTTGACAGATTTCGTTCCTGTCAGCATAATGATCGGCACCATACGGTTCTCGGCACGGAGGGTTTGGAGTACCGAAAGCCCGTCGGTGCCTGGCAGGATCACGTCTAGGAGGACCAGATGGGGGGCTTCCTTGCGAAAGAGGTCGAGGCCCTCCTGGGCGTCGGCGGCTTGGATCGTTTCGTAGGTCGGTTCCAGCACCGTCTTCAATGAGGCCCGAACCCGGGCTTCGTCATCGATCAACAACACGCGTTTTTTCATACTGGTGTCCATAGGGTGTCGGCGGCTATGAGGGTAACGCGGGCAGGCTCACGAAAAACGTGGTGCCGACACCGACCGAACTCTCTACCCGAATCTCACCGTGATGCTCTTGAATAATTTGATGGACGATCGTCAAGCCCAATCCCGTTCCTTCGTGCTCTCCGCTCGCGTGTTTCGTCGTGAAAAATGGATCGAAAATGTGATCGAGATTCGTCTCCTGGATTCCCTTACCGGTATCCTCGATCTCGATATGGACCCAGACCTTTCCTCCTGGCTTCACCAACTTGCGGGTCCTGACACGTAAACACTCCCCTGATTCTGCCATCGAGTCCATGGCATTGAGGAGAAGATTGAGCAGAACCTGCTTGATTTGCTGCCGGTCCAGCATGACACGAGGCAGGTCCGGCGCCAACTCTTTTTCAATCTTGATCCCCTGGCGGTCGGCCTTGACATCGATGAAATACAGGCACGAGGCTACAATGTCGTTGAAGTCCTCGTCCGTCAATTTGGGTTCCATATATCGCGCGTAATCGAGAATTTCCTGAATCAGCCGTTCGATCCGATACACATCGTCGAGGACCATTTGGCTAAATCCGTGAATAAATTGAGGATCATCTTTTCGTTGTGGAGCTAATTGGATAAAGGTTTTGATCGACGTGAGGGGGTTTCTGATTTCATGGGCGAAGCCACCGGCGATGGTCTCAAGGGATTTGAGACGATCCGTGCGTTTCATGAGTATGTGTGAGCGGTGGAGGTCCTCGTATAGCACAATGGTGTCTAGCGCATTCGTGGCGGTTTGTGCCAGCGCGGCAAGCACGGATTTGGTCAGTGCATTTTCTCTAGCTAGAGGTATCGCTGCACCGAGGAGCGAGAAGGCGATGAGACGGCCTTTGATAAAGTGTGGGACGATGCGCGCGGCCTGCATGGTTTCCATGGCCACGCGTACGCTGGTTCTGGAGTCGGTTTCTTGGAGATCTCTAGCGAAGTCGTCCTGTGTCAGGATCTGGTTTGTTGTATGGAGGTGGTGAGGCAGAGGATGGCTCATAGCCAGTGTCGAGGGCATAAGTGTGGTGGCCACCGGACCAACCGTGCTGACTCGGCGATAGCATTCATGCTCGCGATCCAGCAGGAACAGCATCCCATGGGTGGTAGCGCCTGCGCGACAGAGCTCCTGGATTATCCGATTCCCGATTGCGGTCAGGTCGGTCATCGTTCCCAGTTCGGCCGAAAATCGTGTCACGACGTTCAATAGCTCGCTGGAAGAAGACGGCAAGATGTCGATATTCGGTGGATGTAATGTCATAACGAATAGGGAGCGCAAGGGCGCCGTATAGTCTGCCGGAAGAAATGCAGTCGGAGCATGAAATGTTTATGTGTTCAAAGATGTACGGGTGGGAGTATACACGGCCAGAGTACGTTCAGCCAGCAGATTTATCTTTTCAAAGGCGGCTGAGAGCAGATGCCCAGCGAGTGTAGGAAGGATGCAGGGTGTCGGTGATCTGTGGGAGTTGCACCCCGTGTAGTCGGTGCGGCGCAAGAGGCGCATGGCTTACTATCCTCCCATTCCCGGATGACGAGCGACAGCGGTGCCGGCGTGCCGGACTGGTCACGAATGGTGTGGGGGAGATTGGGCTGGCTCCAAGCCGTGGGCGTCTTCTGCCAGCATACGGCAATGGGCGAGGGATGGATGCTGTCGGACGTCGGACAGGGTACCTCACCGAGCTTACAGAGGAACATCACGGATCTGGATTCAGGATGATGACCGATGCGGAGACGGCTTTCATCTCAGGGTTCCCCCCGCAGACTCCATGGGGGGGTACTGTAGTGCGTGTGGCCCCTACCTGTGAGCGAGCGGCGAAGGGGACGTCGTCGGACAAGCGCCAGGGGTCATATACAGCAAATAGTTTCCCATCCCATGTTGAGCGTCTTTTTTCTGTAAAGGATGGTGATGGACCATGACCATTTCATAGTCGTCCGCTTTCGTCACAGGAAACCCCTGGCTGTCCTGATAGACTTGATGCGGTTGAAACTGGAGAAAGGTTCCTTCATGGTCGACATCGGGAACCGTCCGCAGCAGGGTCTGTTTCTTGGTCGTATTGTCCAGCCCGATCATGAGGAGTTCGTCATGCCCATGCGGATAGGCGAATTTCACACAGCCATCCATTGAGAATTTGAGCGGCTCTCGGTGAACCTGGACTCCGGAGTTAATCTCAATCCCTTCATCCGTTTGATTTGGGCCTCGCTGGGAGAACTTGCTGAAGCACACAATGTTGACCCCCACCTGATACACGTCCATTTCTTTGACGGGGGTCCCCTCGGGTGCCATGTACATGGTGAACGTCGCCATGACATCTTTGGTGACCGGCGCCTTATGATAAAATGCGACGATCGACATCAGATGGTCGCTCTGGGCAAGCTTGACTGCATAACCTTCGGGAAAACGCGTTTCGGTCATTTCCAGTCCCGCTCCCGCAAAGAACAGCGGTTCGCCGTCGCATGAGACGCTCGGCTTGCTGTTGTTGAGCATCAGGATATGATGGAGATAGTTCTTGGGGAGGGGCTTTCCTTCTTTGGTGAAGACGGCGGTTTTATATCCCACCATATACATATCTTTGGGAAGCTGGAAACTATGCTTGGGCATCGACGCTGCCAGATCTCCATCGTGAGCGGCTGGGAGGTCGATGGGACCGAACGTGAGGGTGACGACATTGCCCTGAACTGAGACGGTCGTAGCCGTTTGATTCTTGAGTGTCGGAACGGCATGGTGATCGTGACCGCCGTCTGCGAAAACAGGAGTTGCCAGACAGATGCCGGCGAGCAGAGTGAGGAGTGCCTGACGCATAAAACCTCCTAAGAATAAAAAGCGATTCCGTGAATATGCGGTGCGCTGGTCGTATGCGCCTGTGGGATACGTAGACATCATCGTGCAGATAGTGGTGGGGACAACCGCTTCCAGAGATAGGTTCCGCCGTGTTCACGGGGAGGAATATTCTTTTGGTTGCCGACGCGAGAATACCACCACACACCTTTGGCCTGTGTCCCATCATCTGAAAGGAGGAGCTCAAATCCTCCTTCGCGGTCGTTGCCAGGCTGCTGCCAGGTGCCTTGCCAGAGACGGTCGGCAAGCTTCGTGGTTACGAACTGTCCACCGTGCTGTGTATAGGGGCCGTTGCCGATCTTGTCGAGTGTGGCCCGGTAGCGTTTGTCGTCCTCCACTTCAAGAATGTCCCATTCCCCGCTCAAGTCAAGAACAGTGGGTTGGCCGGTCGGTGAAGCCACGGTGTGCGGTGTAGCGGCGCTTGTTCGATGATCGACAGGCATCGCATCGCTCACACTACGGAAGGATTCATGCCAGGAAAGGAGGACCCACTGACCGTCTCGACGCTCAAGCACACCGGTTTCCCGTAACGGCAGGACGGTTCGTTTCTGGTCTGATCCTTGACCGAGGATACGTCCATAGGCCAGTTCCATTGTGTACCATCCAACATCTCCTTTCGACCACACCTTGAGTTCGGAGATGCGGAGGTCGAGAGCAGTCGCGTTTGCAAACTCCGCTTTGATATCTCGTTCAAGGTCAGGCCAGCCCACGTATTTTCGGCCTCCAATTGAGTAGCTGACGATATCGGCGTCGTGGGCCATCAGCTTGGACATGGTAGGCAAATCCTTCTCAGAATTGGCTCGCACAAGAGCGCGAACTGTCGCTTCGAGTTCGGTGTTATCTGTTGTGCTGCTCATCGCTTCGGGGACCCAGCAGGTTCCTCCAATGAACAACAGCACAATGAGACGAAACAGTACTGGCACACGCATAATGATTCTCCTGCCTGGTTCACAAGGGAAACGGGAGGAAAGACTGCCTGGCTAGAAACTGAGGCTACAGGGCTGAGAGAGCCTTGTCAATTATTAAACTGCTTGACAGCCGACGGGCCCCCACGCCACGACGATCACGGTCACATTATCTTCTCCCCCTCTGCTCAGTGCCTCCTCGATCAAATCGTGGCAGGCTCGGTCTGGATTGCCGTCCGTGCGGGAGAGTATCGATGCCATGGCGGAATCCCTCAACATTTTCGTGAGCCCGTCGCTGCAGAGGACGATCAGATCGTGAGGAGTGACCGGTATCGAGGTCAGTTCCGGATGCATGTCGGCGCCCATCCCTAGGCCTTTGGTCAAGATATGACGTTCAGGATGTATGAGTGCGGTGGGCTCATCGATCAGGCCGCCCTGCACAAGTTTTTGAACGAGGGTATGATCGCGCGTCAATTGCTTGAGCTGTCCTGCCCGATAGAGATACGCGCGACTATCTCCCAAGTGGGCGATATGGGCGACTGGCATCGGTACCAGCGTCATCACCAAGGCGACCAAGGTTGTGCCCATCCCGGCTAAGGATGGTTTCGTCAGCATGAGATCATGGATTCGCCGATTGGCGCTCGTCACGAGGTCTGTTACGAATTCGGCGGCGCCGCTCGGGTGCTCGCGGAGCCAGGCTGCTTGTTCTTGTGCTCGCTGCATGGCCACAGCCACGGCGGTTTGGGCCGCGATATCTCCTGCCGGGTGTCCACCCATCCCGTCTGCCACCATCCAGACGCCACAGTCATCCAGGAGGGCCAGTGCATCCTGGTTCGACGCGCGAACATAACCCGTCTCGGTTCGACCGACTCCTGTCCACCGTAGGGGTTGTGTCATGAGGCAACCTCGTCCGATTCTTGGCGACGAGCAGGTGGAAATCCCACAGAAGAAGGGCCGAATCGGGCGACCATCTCGTCAAAGAGCAGTGCCGCGAGCGGTTCAAGGTTTTTGGTATCGGCCTCGTTGTATTTCAATAACAGATCGCGTGCGGCTTCGTCTCCCGCGCACCACTGGCGCCAGAGGCGAACGGCTTCCCATCCATCCAGTC
Organism: Nitrospiraceae bacterium; assembly: GCA_035462675.1. Taxonomy (GTDB): domain Bacteria; phylum Nitrospirota; class Nitrospiria; order Nitrospirales; family Nitrospiraceae; genus Palsa-1315. Next base: position 6,442 of record DATHTZ010000011.1, read on the forward strand.
CCACTACATCGGTCTCGCGCGAAATGTGGACTTCGTGCTCGATGTGTTTCAGCCCGCCCTGCATGCCGAGCCTGCGGGCGGCGAAGCAGAGATCGAAGTGCGGTTTCTTGAAATTTAACCGTGGAAACTTCGCCTGCAAGTAGGGAATGTCGAACCCGCTGCCGAAGAACGTAATGAAGAGGTCTGTCTGTTCCAGTTCCGCGTGCAATCGATCCTCGGTTAACGTTTCCCCCCGGACCAGGCTCGTCATGTGCCCGTTTCGATAGAGTCCGACCACCGTCACATGCCCCTCGCGCGCAGGCATCCCTGTCGTCTCGATATCCAGATAGAGCGTACGGGGACGAAATGTTTCGAAGAGCCGCCAGTGTTCTCGACTTTTTAAGCAGGCGCCGAAGAAGTGCGCGTCACCTTCTGCCAGCCGCGATTGGGCGGTAATGAGTTCGCGGTCATACCACTCTTTTCTGGCCGAGGAGATGCCGGGTAGGTTTGAAGACCGGAGGAATGAAGCCCAATCGAGAATGCCCTCTTGCCAGAGGCGGCGTTCGGAACTTTGGCCGATACCTTTGAGAAGAACGAAGGATGATGCGAGCATGTGGTGTTGGGATTGTAGCCTTGATTTCATCGAATAAACAAGCTAAAGTCCGCGGCCTGAGCGGGTTTTCATCTGTGGCCGCCTGGCGGAGCCGACTAGAACGTAATGGCTGATCTTCCCAACAAAATTCGCATCACCGTCGGATCCGTGCAGCTCGACGCAGAGCTCAAGTCGACGAAAACGGCGCAAGAAATCTATGCCGCATTACCGGTGGAAAGTCCGGTCAACACGTGGGGCGAAGAGTTTTATTTTAAATTAGCCGGGGTGAAGGACCATCGAGAGACTGCAACGAACCAGGTCAAAGTCGGCGATGTCGCGTTCTGGGGGGCAGGGCAGGTCCTGGCCATTTTCTTCGGTCGCACACCGATGAGCATGGGGCAGGATCCGGTTCCGACCGACCGTGTCAATATTATTGGCCGCATTCTTGGTGACGCCTCGGTGCTGCGTCGAGTGATGGACGTATCGAAGATTCGGATTGACGGAATATAGTTATGAGACTGTCGTAAGACCGAATTCGCCACATCTCGGAGTCGCTCGCTGCCAGGTTACAGCAGGAGGGGCAGGTGGCGATCATTTGGGATCACAAGGCGTTCGTCGAGCAGATCGATCATGCCATTCTCGAAGAACTATCGGTCGAAGACCGCCTGAATGCCGAAGTGCGGCAGCTGTTGAACGCTTACGAGCAAGACATCGAGCGGGGGCACGTGGACTATCAGCGGATGTTTACGATGGTGAAGAGCAAGCTGGCGCGGGAGCGGGGCATCATTCTTTAAAACGGTGAAGGGTAAGGTATGAGGGGTAACCCCTCACCCCTGACGAGTTCCGTATGTTGAGCGAAGATAAAATCAGCCATCTCTCTCACATCATTCTTCAGGCGGTCAAGAAAAGCTTGCTGGTGACGGTGCAGGCCGATGAGGGGCGGGTCTTGAAAGAGATCAAGCGGGTGCTCGCATCCGAGTTGGCGCAAGAAGCAGACATCGATCGAAAGGTCAAAGCGAAGCTGGCTTCCTACTCGCGTGGGATCGTCGAGGGTAGTGCGGAGTGGGACGTACTCTATCGGAAGGCGTTCGAGGAAGAGACGCGAAAACATGCGAAGGCGTGAAGTGCCGATGGAACCTGGAGGCGCGATGAAATACCTATCCATGCTCGGAGTGGTCCTCTTGCTCGTCGGGGCAGTCGCCTGTTTCAAGACCAAGGAGAAGCCTTTGGTTCCGCTGGCGCTTGAGCCCGGGGTGAAGCCGCAAGCCGTGGTCCTGACTGAACAGGGGACGCAGGCCTACCAAGCGAGGCAGTTCGATGAGGCGAAGAACTATTTTTACCAAGCGGTGGCAGAGGCTCCTGAATCGGGACCCGCGCACTATAACTATGCGTTGGCCTTGAATGCCTTGGGCGACACGGAGCAAGCGCACCCACAGTTCATGGAAGCGGCCAACCTGGCTCCGGGCGACAAAGTGATCTGGGATTCGCCCGCGCTCCGTCCCTTCGGTGACCCGCAGTCTCCAAAAAAGAAACAACTTCCACTGGGGGCCAGCCCCACCAGGCCAGGCCTGGGTGGCGGGCCGCGATAATCGTAGACAATCGGAAAAGGAGTACGTGTAGATGGCACAGGAACTCACAGTCGGCGATAAGGCTCCAGCTTTGTCGCTTCCCGATCAATCGGGAGAACCGGTTAGCCTGAAAGATTTTACGGGCAAGCAGATCGTCCTCTATTTCTATCCCAAGGATGATACCCCTGGCTGTACGACGGAATCGTGCGACTTTCGCGATGCTGCCACGCCGATCAAGAAGGCGGGAGCCGTGATTCTCGGTGTGAGCCTGGACGGCAAGGAGTCTCACCAGAAGTTCATCAAGAAGTTCGATCTGCCCTTTCCTCTGCTGAGCGATGAAGAAGCCACTGTCTCAAAAACCTACGGCTGTTACAAAGAGAAAAATATGTACGGTAGAAAGTATTGGGGTATCGAGCGCAGCACCTTTGTGATCGACCAGGCCGGCAAGTTGAAGGCGATTTTTCGCAAGGTCAAGGTGGGCGGCCATGTGGATGAAGTGTTGGCAGCTCTGAAGGCCTAACGTTTCCATGATGCTGAAAAAAGAGAAGGGGTAGCCAGGTGCCCTCCTTGCTCGCAGAACGCGCACGGTGAAACTGTGCTCGTTCGATGCGCGCAGTAGAGGGCAGCCTTGGCCACCCCCTAAAGAGAAGGAGAGAGAGGAAGGCTCTTGCTTCGGAGATGGCGCGTCCCTGGGAGAAGAGGCTGTCTTGGCAGGCTCAGGGCGGGAGGGTGAGTAGTCGCCAGGGTTTGGGCGAGTGAGAAGTCTGGACTTTTTGAGCATCCTGCTTGGTGTGCTCCTGTTGTCTTAGATATGCAGGGTATTGAATCCCACCGTGCACAATAGTTTTTTCCGCAGGGCCGGTGTCTTTACCGCCCTCATCTTTCTGACTGCGACTACCATCCTCTTCTCGGCGGAGAAGGTTCTCACGGTCCTAACGGTTCACGATAGCCTTACCTCTCCTAACCAGCCGGCCACCATTGAAGCGACGCTCACAGCGAAGACCCCTCTGACGGAGACTGGTGTGGGGGGAGAACCCATCGAGCTGCTCATCGCCGGGAGCGTCGTCGCGACTGCGACAACCGGTGGCGATGGGCGGGCCTTCTTGTCGTACCGCCCAAAGGCCAAAGGGACGGTCCCATTTACCGTACGCGTCGGAGCCACATCGAAAGTTGCTGTGGCTGAGGCAGGCGCGAACCTGGCTGTGTGGGAACATCGAACTCCAATCATTGCGGTGGAAATGGCATCGCTTATGGAAGCTGCTGCCGGACAGGGACCGACTGTGATCTGGCCTGGGAAGGATGCGGAAGGCAGACGTCCGATGC
>DATHTZ010000012.1:0-13131 GCA_035462675.1 Nitrospiraceae bacterium
GGGTACTGCAGGAGCGGTCGTTCGAACGGGTAGGAGGCACGAAAACGATCGATGTGGATGTTCGCGTTGTCGCGGCTACCAATCAGGATCTAGAGCTGGCCGTGCAGCAGAAGCGTTTCCGGGAAGATCTGTACTATCGTCTGAATGTCATCCCTGTCACCGTTCCACCGCTGAGAGAACGACGAAGCGATATCCCGCAATTAGTGGCTCATTTCTTGGAGAGATTGAATCATGGCAAGCAGACTGCCACGACCGCCTGTTCCTCGGAAGCGATGGCTCGACTGATGGAATATCACTGGCCTGGAAATATCCGGGAATTGGAGAACCTGATTGAACGCCTCGCGGTATTGAGTCAATCGGGGACTATCGAAGTGTCCGATCTCCCCGAGCGTCTCCAGCGACGTTCGGTGACCGCAGAACAGACTGTGCAGCACTTGATCAACTTCAGCGATCAGGGGGTGAACCTGTCACGAGAGATCGAACAGTTCGAGAACCGTTTGATCGTTGGCGCGCTTCGACAAGCCAACGGGATTACGAGCAAGGCGGCGCAGTTGCTCCAAGTGAACCGAACGACCCTGGTTGAGAAGATGAAGCGAAAAGGGTTTGCCGCGAAAGTTCAGGGCTGCCCTGCCCTCTAGCAGGATGCCGAAAAATCCCACCGGCGTTACAGGAAGGTTACAACGTAGGTTGAGGTTGGGAAAAAAGTCTTGACGTTGCTCAACCTCGACCGTAGCCTGCTCACGTGAAGCTAGCCAGTGATATCTGCAGCTCCAGTGAATCTCTCTCGATAGCGTATTGACCCGTTCATGGCGAATCTCAAGTCTTTTCCGCGCGCGTTCCGTCAATCGATTGACGAACGTGTGGGCCATGCGTCGGATGGTTGACAGGTTTCGGCGAATCCTCGCGCTCCACGTCGCAAGTTCTCTCATACGGCGCGCATTTATTTACACAATACAAAAGGCACGGAAGTTGCTGAACCACGAACGTGTCTATGAGAATGCGCACATCATATATTGGGTTGATCCTGTGTGTGCTTGCGCAGGGCGTCGCATTACATGTCGCATACGCGGCTGAGCCGCGAGAGTCGCAGGCCACGCCATCATCCACTCACGCGGTGTCCGTTCAGGCGAGCTCGAGGATTCCCTCATCACGGATCGCGTTGCCCGATGATGGGCCCCGCTATGATCGATCTGTCGAGGGGCCTGGGGCGTTACAATTCCAAGAAGCAGTGAAGGCATTCACTAACGGTCAGTATCCTGTCGCTCGAGCAGGCTTTGCCGCGCTCGCTACGCTTGATTCCACCAGTGAGTTGATCCCACCGTTGAAGGCCTTCTTAGCGGAACTCATCCTGCTTGAGGACCCGACCGATCACGGACGGCGAGAGGCGATTACGCAGTATCGCAGTATCAGTGGCTCATATCCGAAGAATGCCAATGCGTTCCGGGCACTCTGGCGGATCGGTGACCTGTATGCCGAAATGGGATGGTTCCAGGACGCCATTGCCGCCTATGAATATGCTCTTTCCCGCGAGCTGCCTCATCACGATGCGGACCGGTCATTGCTCGCGTTGGGCGTCACACTTGGGGAGTTGGGGCGATGGACAGATGCCGACAGGGCATTCGATACAGTGAGAGAACGCGCGATTGACGATCGTCTTGTCGTGAGGGCAACGCTAGATCAGGCCAACGCCCTCTATGCTCAGCGACGCAAGCGAGACGCCGTACCGCTGTATGAGTTCCTGTATCGACGTTGGCCGAATATCCTCACGCAAAACCCTGATGCGTTGCAGCAGTATGGCGATGCCCTTTTTGAAGTTCAGGAGCTGAGAAAAGAGCACGATATCGATCTGCTTCTGTACAACATGTTTCCTTCGCACCGGCACGCTGGTATGGCATTGGTCCGCTTGGGGGACAGTCACAGTCGGCTTGGTCAACACACAGCGGCAGAGCTGTTTTACACTGCCGCTCAGACACAGTATCCAGATACTGCGTCGGCGGTCGTGGCACGCATGCGGATGTCACGGAAGGAACAGGAGATTGCGGCATCGGCAGGCGAGAACTTTTTACGCAAAAAAGTGGAAGGCATGATTCGAGGGGGCGGCATCTCCTATTTGGAGTCATCCGAAGGCGAAGAGCTCTATAAAGCCATTGCTCTCGAGCACCAGGGCGACATGCTCGGCAGTGAGGCGCTTGTTCGCTTGGCGGAGCACTATGAGTTGCGCGGTAATCCATCACGAGCTATCCAGGTCTATCAAGACGTCACTCGGCGGACCGGCGTCATCCCACATGATCCCTGGCCATCGGCTTCGGAGCTCCGTTTGACCTCTATCTTGAAACCCCAGTTGGAAGCGGCACTCAAGAGCAAGAATGATGTTCAGGCGCTCACGCTCTTTCATAGCCACGGACAGACTCCAGAGCAATATTACATAGGGACGCAGACATTATTGGAAGTGGCTGATACGCATCGCCGGTTGGGTTTCTCATCCGAAGCCGTACATCTCTATCAAACGTTGGTGCGCAATAAGAAGGTGGCCCCGCTCCACGAAGCGGCGCTCATCGGCTTGGGCGAAAGTTACTTGGACCAGTTCGATCCTGCGGCTGCTAGAAACGTATTCGAAAGTTTCCGGCTGCAGCATCCGCAGAGCGCACGGTCGACACTGGTCTCACGGCAATTGACGACGGCCATGCTGGAGCAGGGAGACCGCCGGGGCGCCATCAGGGTCATGAGGCACTGGACGCGGGCACATCCGCATGATGCCGCGCACGGTTGGATGTATGTGACCCTTGCGCGGACGTTGGCAGAAGACCAGAAACAAGAGGAGGCCGTCTCGGCATTCGAGGACGCATTGAGAAACCACGCGCTCCGTGCGCCGCAGGATCTTCTGCTATATGCCGATCTGCTGTTGAAACTGAAGAAACCTGAACGTGCAGTGGATGTATACCGACAGGTACTGAAGTCCGGACCTGACCCTGCAGAGGCAGAATGGGCACGGGTGCAGATTATGCTGAACCCTGGGGGCAAGAATCGTAAGGCAGATAGGTCGACGGACATGCTAGCGGACGCAGAGTTTCATGATCCGCTGTTCCGTCGTGCTGCTGGTGCGATGCAGATAGGTCTCCAATCGACTATGGTGAAAGAAGGGGAATAATGCCATGAAGCTACACCCTGTCTCAGCGACCACGGATAGCGATTTGCTACACCAAGCCTTTCGGAGCTTCGACGATGCAGCGTTGACGTTGCAACAGTCCTATCAGACGTTGACAACCCGGTTGGAACAGCTTGATGTGGAATTGGCTGACCGCAACGAGGCGCTTGGCCTGAATCTGCGTGCGAATGAAGAGTTGCGGGAGCACTTGACGGCAATTGTGGAGTCCCTTTCTACGGGCTTGCTCGTCATGGATACGGAAGGAACGATTACACGTTGTAACCAGGCCGGCGAGCAGCTTCTCGGGTTGCCGCGCGAGCAGATTATTGGACGCTCCTTAACCGCATGTCTCAAGGAGGCACAGTTGGACGGCGATGCCTATCCCTTGACGACGCAACAGGGTGCGGCCGTTGCACTTTCCCAACGTGCCTTGCAGACCAGCGAAGGGCGCCATGCCGGGAGTGTGCTATTGATTCAGGATGTCACCGCGGTACGAGAACTGGAGGATCGGCTGCAGCGTCGCAATCGACTGGCGGCCATGGGTGAGATGGTCGGGCGGATTGCCCACGAAATTCGGAATCCCCTCGGCAGTATCGAACTGTTTGCATCGATGATGCGCCGTGATTTGAACGGTCTCCCCTCATTGCGAGGATACGCCGAGCATATTTCATCGTCTGTCCACATGATGAATCGCCTCTTGACCAATCTTCTGCTCTATACCAAACCCGATTGCTCACATGGGGAATGGCATGAAACGGAAGCGCTCATGCTCGATGCGTTGACGCTCGCTGCCCATGCCGTTGCAGGCAATAGAATCGACATTCGTTTGGAGGTCGATCCTCGTGCATCTCGAATGTGGTGCGACGCGGGACAAATGAAGCAAGTACTCTTGAACTTGATTCTGAACAGTATCCACGCCATGCCCGGCAGTGGAACGCTGACGCTGTCGGCGATCCTCACAGAGGAACAGACTCTCGGAGGGCCGGCACTTCGTCTCTTGGTCGCGGATACCGGCGTCGGCATTGCTGCGGCTCAGCGATCGAGGATTTTTGATCCATTCTTCACCACGAGGGACGACGGTACCGGATTAGGGTTGGCCATCGTTCACGCGATTGTTGAAGCGCATCGGGGGCGGATTGATGTGGAGAGTGCTGAAGGACGTGGTACGACATTTACGATCGTGCTTCCACATCGTCGGGAGGCGGATCGCATCGAGGCGCCGGAATCGCCTGATCTGATTCGCGGAGACGGGACCGGCGTTCCTGCTTCGATCGACGAGCGTCACTTCGTTGAAGAGGAGACCTCTGCATGACCGAGCACGACACAGCAGGCCTTGGGGCGGATGCTCCCGCGCAAGCCGAGCGAATTTTAATTGTCGATGACGATCCTTCCATGAGAACCGCCTTAATGGAGTCCGTCCGTCGTTTGGGCTATGACGTGCAGGGTGCGATCGATGGTGCCGATGCCGTCGAACGTGTCAGCCGCTATAGACCCTGGTTGGTGGTGACCGATCTGAAGATGCCGCGTCTTGGGGGGCTCGATCTGATCAAGGAAATCAAGAGTCGCTCGCCACACACGTTGATGGTCCTCATGACCGCCTATGGGACGGTAGAGACGGCTGTGGAGGCGATGAAATACGGGGCAAGCGATTATATTCTCAAACCATTCTCCACCGATTTACTTGAGCGAGTGATCGCCAATCTGAAAGCCCGTGACGTTGATGCTTCAACGTCATCGCCTGCGCCGATCGATCAGCGGTCAATCTTGACACAAGACCCGGGCATGGTCCGCCTGCTCAGCACCGTTGAGGGAGTCGCCGCGAGCCAAGCGACTATCCTCATTAATGGAGAAAGCGGCACAGGGAAAGAATTGCTGGCCCGTTTTATCCATAGCAGAAGCCCCCGTGCGCACCGGCCGTTTATTGCTGTGAATTGTGCCGCCTTACCGGATGGACTTCTGGAGAGCGAACTGTTCGGGCATGAGCGCGGAGCGTTTACCGGAGCCATCATGAAGAAAATCGGCAAGTTTGAGATGGCGCATACAGGCACGTTGCTGCTGGATGAAATCAGTGAAATGAACATGGGCCTGCAGGCCAAGTTGCTCCGTGTAATTCAGGAGCGGGAAGTGGATCGAGTCGGAGGTCGGGAGCCCGTATCCGTGAATATTCGGGTCATTGCGACAACAAACCGATCGCTCTATCACGAAGTGGAGCAGGGACGGTTTCGGGAAGACTTGTATTATCGATTGAATGTGTTCCCCATCACCGTGCCTCCGTTGCGGGAGCGGCCTGCGGATATTCAGTTGCTCGTAAGGCATTTCGTGGCGGTCTCCGCTGCGCGCAATAGCCTGACGTTGCCGGTGGTGTCGCCCGAAGCATACGCGATGCTCCAGAACCGACGATGGAAAGGGAACGTGCGCGAACTGGAGAACGTCATGGAACGCGCCGTACTGTTGGCCGGAAATGGGCCGATCCTCTCAGGCCACTTGTTGCTGGAGTCCGGTGGCCAGACGGTGAGTCCCGCTCCAGTCCCGTCTGTGCCACAGCCTTCCGGAAATGGGTCGCTGTGGGAAATGGAACGGGATCTGATTTTCCAAACTCTGGCACGAGTGAGGGAGAATCGCACTCATGCAGCGAAGGAGCTGGGTATCAGTATTCGGACCTTGCGGAACAAGCTTCGAGAGTATCGGGAAACCAATTGTCGGGTCTCTGCGTAATCCGGCTATTCACCAAGGCGTGGGTAGAAAACATCCGGCATGTTTTGCCGATCGGCAGATGTGAGTCGCACGAGGCAATCGGCAGTCCTTGCCGCGGCAGCATTCTTCTGTATGTCGATAATGGCATTACGATTGCACCGGCCTTAGTAAATGGAAAACCAGAGGAGGAGCCCCATGACGATTTTTGATCGCACCATGCAATTGCTCCATCGTACGCTGGATTTGCGACAAGCCAGACAGCGAGTGATCGCTTCGAACATCGCGAACGAAGAAACGCCGGGCTATCGCGCCACCGAGCTCAATTTTCAAGATTCCTTGCAGGCCGCGCATCGAGGGAGAGGTCTTGTCACGCTCGCAGTGACTCAGGGCCGCCATATCGGTCCGCGTGGCGACTCGTTGCAACAGGTAACGGGAAAGCTCGGTGCCGTGCCTGCGGGGGATATTCCCTTGGATGCCAACTCGGTGAACATCGAACTGGAGATGGCAAAAATGTCGGAAAACGCCATGCAGTACAACAGTGCAGCGTCGATTATGGCGATCCGTTTTCGGCAGCTGATGGGTGCAATTCGCGAGGGACGATAATCAATAGCCGTCAGTCTTCAGCAGTCAACAAGAAGCTGAGGGCTGATCGCTGACAGCAAGGAGGTTGACTATGGATATGACCGACAGCATGGCGGTGTCTGTGACCGCCTTAGATGCGCAACGTCAACGACTTAATGTGATTTCCAGCAATCTGGCGAACGCACAGTCCACACATACGCCAGGAGGCGGTCCGTATAAGCGTCGGGATGTGGTGTTTCAATCCACGCCGGTCGTCAGTCCATTCCAACGGACGTTTCGGCAGGTGTCGATGGGGCCAGGGGCTCATTCGCTCGATGGCGTCAAGGTGCTGCGAGTGCAGGAAGATCGGAGGCCCGGGCAGGTGATTTATGATCCGCGCCATCCGGACGCCGACAAGAAAGGATTCGTCAAGATGCCGAACATCAACGTCATGGAAGAAATGGTGAACATGATGGGGGCGTCCCGCTCCTACGAAGCCAATGTGCAAGCGATTAACGCCACCCGCGCCATGTGGAATAAGGCGCTGGAGATCGGGAGGTAGTCGTGGATCAGATCAAAGCGATCACAATGCCGACCGTGTCTTCGCTGGAACACGCCGCCGCTTCTCATGCGGTCGGCGGCGCTTCATCAAGCGGATTTATGAATACGCTGCAGCACGCAATCAGTAAGGCCAACGATATTCAGCTGGAAGCGGGTCAGGCGACCGAAGCATTGATGACCGGTCAGACACAGAACATCCATCAGACGATGGTGGCCTTACAGGAAGCCGATGTGTCCTTCCAGTTGATGATGCAGATCAGGAACAAGCTGGTATCGGCCTATGAAGAAATTCAGCGGATGCAGATATAGCAGGATGCTGAAAAAGCCCACCAGCGGCGTTCTCGCGTCGTTCAGACCCTCAACGGGGACCCGGCCGCCTCACCGACTCGGCGGCGCGCACAGACGTGGTGCTCCTTACTCGTCGCACCGTGCGCCCCAGAGGGTACGTCTCCGGTTTCGATTCGCCTGCGGCCTTGCTTGGGATAGGGCGCGTCTTGGCGCGCCAGGGTTGGGTGGGTGAGAAGGCCGGCCTTTTTGAGCATCTTGTGTGAGGATCATTGAGTGAATAGTTTTTCCGTGGCCTGATACGCGCCATATCTGCTAGCGAGGAAGAGGATTGCCCATGTTGTCCAAGTTTTCCATCAATCAGCGCATGATCATTCTGGTTGCGCTTGCCGGCTCTATTGCTGGTCTCATCGCCATCGCTCTGTGGACGCAACAGCCCGACATGCAGGTCTTGTTCACGAACCTCAATCCCGAGGATGCGGCGGGGATTGTGGATAAGCTGAAAGAGACGAAAGTCCCGTATGAGACGACCGGCGGCGGCAACACCATCCTCGTTCCCAGTGCACAAGTCCATGAGTTGCGATTGCAGTTGGCCACCCAGGGGCTTCCTCATGGGGGTGGAGTGGGTTTTGAAATCTTCGACCGATCATCGATCGGTATGTCCGATTTCGTCCAAAAGCTCAATTATCGACGTGCGCTGCAAGGGGAGTTGGCACGGACCATTGCGCAGATGCCGGAGATTGAACGAGCCCGCGTCCACCTCGCCACTCCAGAGCGACGATTATTTTCTAACGATGAAAATAGGGCGCGTGCTTCCGTTGTCGTATCGTTGCGGAACGGGCAAGCTCTAGCCAAAACACAAGTGAATGGGATCGTTCACCTCGTATCGAGCAGCGTTGAGGGCCTTCAAGTCAAGGATGTCACCGTGGTGGATGGACATGGACGGCTCCTTTCATCGGCAGCCGGGAGCGACGATGCCGCGGGGCTCACCGGATCACAGCTTGAATACCAGCGAACGGTTGAAAAGGATATCGAAACGCGCATTCAAACGATGCTGGAGCGAATCGTCGGTGTGAATAAAGCCGTGGTGCGGGTGTCCAGCATTCTCGATTTCCGCAAAGTGGAAACGACTGAAGAGAAGTACGACCCGAATAGTCAAGTTGTTCGAAGCGAACAGCGAGGCCAGGAAAAGGCTACCGGAGTCAACGGTGTATCCGGTGGCGTGCCGGGTGTCCAGTCGAATGTCCCGGAAGGGGCGGGCCAAGAGCCGACTCAAACGAGTTCGAACAACAATCAGGCCAAGAACGAAACCGTGAATTACGAAATCAGCCGGACGGTCTCTCGAGTTGTGGAATCCAGCGGCAGCATTAAGCAACTGTCCGTAGCGGTACTGGTGGACGGCATCTATGAAACGGCCACGCCGTCTGAAGCGGGGAAAACCACAAGCGATACGGCTAAGAAATATGTGGCACGCCCTGAGGAAGACATGAAGCGCATCGAAGAGATTGTCAAAAAAGCCATGGGTTATTCGGCAGAGCGGCAGGATCAGGTCCAGGTCACCAACGTGCAATTCGACATTGCGACTGAAGAGTCTCCTGCGCAGGGCGTCGAGGCAGCGGCAGAACCGACCAATTCTTTCATCCCCTATATTCGCTATGGAGTTGGGGGAGGCCTCTTTCTTCTGATCCTCTTCATGGTTGTGCGCCCTCTCATGGCGATGCTGGGGACGGTTGGCTCATCGTCTGAGGGGCCTACGCCGCCGCTTCCCGCTTCGGTGAGTCAGGTTGAAGCGTCAATAGCGGGAAAGCCACGCTCACAGATAGTCGACATGGCGCGTGGCAATCCTGATGCCGCGACATTGGTCGTTAAGCAATGGTTGAAGACCAGCTAATAAGGCGCATGTAGCGATGGCCACTCGACTTAGCGGCGAGCAAAAGGCAGCCATTCTCCTGAAAGCCATTGGTGAGGAGGCTGCTGCGTTGGTCATGAAGAGCCTCGATCCGAAGGAGATTCGTCGGTTGGGAGCCTCCATGCACGCGACGGCGAATATCACCAGAGAAGAGGAATCGATCGTCATCGATGAATTTGAGAAGGCAAGTGCAAGCGGTCAGGTGACGTTTCACGGAAGCGAATACATCAAAACTATTCTGTCCAAGGCGCTTGGCCCTGAAAAAGCCAACCGTATGCTTGAGTCCATGATCAGCAAGGTGTACCCGGGACTCGATGCGATGAAATGGGTCGATGCCAAGGCTGTCTCACAGATGATCAGGACCGAGCATCCCCAGACGATCTCCGTGATCCTGGCGCACATGGAACCGGATCAGGCCGGCGTTGTCATGGCCGATTTACCTGAAGCCCTTCGAGCCGACGTCGCCTTGCGCCTCGCCACGATGGAGGACTTGCAGCCAAACGTGCTCGAAGAGTTGAGCGACGCGTTGCAGAGTTCACTTGTCGCGAGTGCCGACACTCGTGCGACAAGCGTCGGAGGTGCAGAAGCGATCGCCGATATTCTTACAACCCTCGACAAAGCGACGGAGGGGGGCATCCTGTCGAAAATCGCCGAACGCGATCAGCAATTGGCCGATACGATCCGTGGATTGATGTTTGTCTTCGACGATCTGATTAAACTGGATGACCGTGGCATGCAAGAGCTCATGAAAGAAGTCAGTAAAGAGGATCTTCCTGTGGCATTGCGAGGAGCGAGTCCTGAAACTAGGGATAAATTCCTTAAAAATATGTCGAGTCGAGCGGCGGAAATGTTGAAAGATGACATGGAATCGAGAGGACCGGTGAAGGTGGCAGATGTCGAGAAGGCACAACAGAATATCCTCAAAGTCTGCCGAAAGCTGGAAGAGGAAGGGCGCATTGTTATTGCCGGTGGAGGTGGAGCGGAGGCGATGCTGTAAATGGAACGGGCTTCAAATGGCCAGGCGATACTCGCTCAGCCATGCGTCAATCGCAGCGGTCAACGAGATAGTTCGATCTTAGTCGTCGACGATGAGGAGGTGGTCCGGGAACTATTGGTGAAGTTGCTGCAGTCGGCAGGGCATCGTGTGCGTGCGGTTGGGTCTGCACGGGAAGCCCATGCGGCGTTAAAAGAGTCTCCTGTTTCGCTCCTGATCACCGACGTCAAATTGCCGGACCAAGATGGCATCGCGTTGCTCCAGCAAGCCTCTGAGCTCGATCACCGCATGATGGGGCTGGTGATGACCGGGTACGGTACGGTAGACCTCGCAGTTCAGGCGATGAAGGCCGGAGCGGCGGAGTTTCTGATGAAGCCGTTCGAAAATGAGGCGTTACAGTTGGTCGTGAATCGTCTCCTTGATCTCTATCACCTGCGTTCGGAGAATACGGTCCTCAAGCAGGCGGTGATTCGCGCCTCCGGGGTTCGCTGCCGGAGTCTTGCGCTGACCGATTTCGGCACAGGCGATCGGTTTGTCGGCGACCAGGGCCCCTCGGACTACGATCAAGGTATTGCGGAGGGTGAGCGGCGAGCCGGCGCACGAGTCGCGGCAGTCAGGCAACAGGAGCAGACGCTCGTGGCCAACGCCGTTCGGCGCTTCGACGACATGCGGGCATCGTTGTATCAGACCGTCGAAGATGACGTGGCGGCACTAGCCTTCAGCTTGGCGACACGTGTCTTGCGAGACACAATTGTGGAACGCCAGGATGCTGTGATGGCGTTGCTGAAGTCTGCCTTGGCGACGGTTCGAGAAGCGGGGGTCATCACCGTACGCACGCACCCGTCTGATGCCCCGGTACTTGAGGCAGCTCGTGCGGAGTTGTGCCGCGACCGGCCTCCGGATTTTGCGTTGCATGTCGAAGGCGATTCGTCTCTCTCCCGTGGAAGTTGTGTCGTTCAATCCACAAATCGACTGGTCGATGCCTCCCTGGACCAGCAGCTGCTGCGGCTCGGAGAGGTCTTACAGAAGCGAGGCCGCCGTGAATCTCGTCGAGCTGATTGAACAGACAGATCCTCTCGTGGTCTCGGGCCGTGTGGCGCAGGCCGTGGGGATTGTGATCGAAGGTTATGGCCCCATGACATCAGTCGGGGAACTGTGCGATGTCACGCGCGAGGATGGAGAGGGAATTGTGCCGGCGGAAGTGGTTGGGTTTCGGGGCGATCGGGTGTTACTGATGCCGCTTGGTGAGATGCGAGGGATCGGACCCGCTAGCCGATTGCTCATGAAAGGACACTGTGCCTCGGTTCCGGTCGGCCCACAACTGCTCGGCCGTGTGCTCAATGGACTTGGAGAGCCATTGGATGGGCACGGCCCTCTCATAACCGAACAGCGATATCCGTTGCATACCGCACCGGTGAATCCTCTGAAGAGAGCACGCATCGCGGAGCCGCTTGATCTGGGTATCCGGGCAATCAATGCCTGTCTGACTTGCGGCCGTGGGCAGAAGGTCGGTATCTTTGCCAGCTCCGGCGTTGGGAAGAGCGTGTTGCTCGGGATGATCAGCCGCTATACGAAGGCCGACGTGAATGTCATCGCTCTTATCGGCGAGCGAGGTCGGGAAGTCAACGAATTTCTGGGGCGTGATTTGACCCCGGAGGCGCTTAGCCGCTCAGTGGTCATTGTGGCGACGTCGGACCAGCCACCGCTTGTACGATTACGTGGTGCGTTGATTGCGACGACGATTGCAGAGTACTTCCGCGACTGTGGCAGGCAGGTCCTCCTGATGATGGATTCACTCACCCGGCTAGCTCATAGCCAACGCGAAGTCGGACTTGCCATCGGGGAGCCGCCGACCACGAAAGGGTATACCCCCTCCGTCTTTACGATGTTGCCAAAACTCTTGGAACGAGTCGGGACCGGTTCCGGTTCTGGCGCCATTACGGGGCTCTACACGGTCCTTACGGAGAGTGAGGAACTCTCCGATCCTATCGCAGAATCGGTCCGGTCGATCCTGGACGGCCACATCGTGCTCTCGAAGCAGTTGGCCGCGCGCAACCATTTCCCTGCAATCGATCTCTTGAGCAGCACCAGTCGAGTGATGAAAGATATCGTGGGGCGGGAGCATTATGCAGCGGTTCGATCCATGATCGAGCTCCAGGCACGGTACCAACAATCTGAGGATCTCATCCTGCTTGGTGCCTATAAGGCGGGCACCAATCGTGATCTCGACAAAGCCGTGGGGGCTCAAGATGGCATCAATGCCTTTCTCCGTCAAGACATTGAGCGATCTGTCGCCATCGGCGCCTCGATCCAGGACTTACTCACGCTGATGAAGTCGATAGGATGAAACTCAATGTGTTGCGACGCTATCGTGCACAGCTGGAAGAGGTCGTGCGGATGGACCTTTTTCGTCTGCGTCAGGAACTCCAGGATGCGGAAGCGCGCTCTCGTCTGCTTGATGAGCATATGAAACTCACGACAGACACCTATCGGTCAAAGGCAGGCGGAGGAATCGCACTGGAAGAATTTCTGGTGTGGCAGTCCATGTGTGCCGCCGAGACGTCGAATCTGACGGCAGCGAAGCAAGTGGAAGGGCAACTTCGTGAGGCATGGAATCAGAAGCAGGATGAATTGCGTGAAACCATGCAAGACCGCCGCACACTTGATCGTCTGGCCGAACGCATGGCGCGACAACATCACTTTGTGCAGCACAGAGTCGATCAAATGGAAATGGATGAGGCTGCACGTCGAACGAGTGTGATGTGAATACACGAGCGTCTAGCAGGATGCTGAAAAAGCCCGCCAGCGGCGTTCTCGGTTCATCGAAATCCTCAACGTACCCCTGAGGGCACGCCTCCGGTTTCGATTCGCCTGCGGCCTTGCTGGACAGCCTTTTTGAGCATCCAGCGTTGAGTGCTCCTATTGTCCCAGACGGACTGATCTATGAAATTCCGGGGTAGACATATATTTTCTCCGCAGCCT
>DATHTZ010000013.1:0-3466 GCA_035462675.1 Nitrospiraceae bacterium
GTGGCGATAGCCAGCGAACTACCCGCCACCACCAGTGCCATCCAGAAAGACTCAAATTGCATGAAGCCCACCATTCCTGTCGCGATCGCGATCAATGCTGGCCCTAAGTAAGGAATGACGTGCAGGACACCCGCAGCGATCGCCCAACCGCCGGCATTGTCCAAGCCTATCCCCCAAACCGCGGCCCAGGTCAAGAATGACAGAAGCACGTTGGACACCAACAGCGTGAACATGTACCGCTGGATGGACACGTCGATGTCGTCCAAGATGTGCACCGTGATTTTCTTGTCTGCCAGCGAGGGGCCAGTCAACCGCACCAGCTTACGTTTGAACGTGTCGCCGGCGAGTAACAGAAAGAAGACCAAAATAGCCACCATGGCCGCTTGGCTGATGAATCCGAACACCCCCATGGACCCTGCCATCACGAAGTCACCCAGCTTGAACGTGGGCTGGTCAATGACGATGTGGGTCGCAGGCTGCTTGGGGGTCGAGGGGATATCCGCCGCTTGACTGGTTGCCTTATCGATCTCGCGCGCGGCTGCTTGCACCTTCTGCATGGTGTTGGGCTGCCCCTCCCGCATGCTGCGGAGCGCGACAGACAATTTGCCGGCTGCTACGGGCAACTGATCGAGGATAGTCTGTATCTGGCCGCGCAACGAGATCGTCACAAACGCGCCCCCACATAGGACAACCAGCATGACAATGCTGGTACCCACCACCCGAGGGATCTTTATCCGTTCCAGCCACACCACGAGAGGATTCAGGGTGTATGCAATGATGAATCCGAGCAGGAGCGGTACAAAAAAATTCTCTGCCCATTGCAGCGCAAATACCACGACGACTGCCGTCACCATGGCCAATGCCAGGCCTCGCACGTCCATCGACATACGGTCGATGAGATGAGTAGGGTCCGGCAACGATGTTCCGATAGGAGGGCCTGCTTCTCCTGAACTGGCCGGCATACTCTGAGGTTCAGGCTTCATATCGGCGGCAGATTTTATGGCTATACCGTTCATGGCGTATGATTGTAGGAGAACACCTTTCTGGTTTCAGAATGAAGGCGAGGTTGTGCCTCACAGAGCGTTCGCTATAATCTGCCTAAAAAATCGGCTGACGATGGCTGTAAGGATGTTAGTGTTTGACGGTCCAGAAAGTTGGCAGCAGAGTCTGGGCCAGACGATGCCCAATCATCGCCATACGTTGGAACGCGTTTTGGCTCTTCTCGTGTCCCGTGGCTTGGCCTGTCTGTTCGACTCGCGTATCTCACAGATCATAGGCCATCATCCGCTCAGCTTGGGGGTCTTCCTGCTCTGCGAGTTCCCAGAGATCCACGCGCGAGCCCGATACTTCAAAGCGGTGATGCTCATCGAAGACCCGCTCTACGTCCTCGGAACGAGCCATGTGGATGATCCCGAGTCCGAGAGAATGGCCCCACTCATCCCTGAGAATTTGGGCCTGAACCACCGTTCCAAACGGGATGAAAGCCTGACGGAGCTTGTCATCGGTGCAAAAATAGGATAGCCCGCTGACATGGATACGCCTACTCATGGTGAATCTCTCCTGGTGCGACACAGGTCATCGAGCACAACTGCATTTTGCCTATAGGCTCAAGAACCGTCTGGTCACAATTGCTCACTTTCGAAGAATTCACGAAGTATTCATGGGCGATCATTTCGCCACTCGCCTGATCGAACTCATCGACGCTCCGTGATATGCCAGCTCTAGTGCAGGACAATGGTCACGCGGTGCCTGTACTGCGTTCTTGGATAAGAGGCCTCATGTCATCATACCCTTCCCAATCCACAAGCAAGCAGGCCTGCCGCGACGGCCATTAGGAAGATACGCTGGCGTCGTTCATTCACCTCTCCACTGTGCTTCCATGGCGGCCAATTGCCCCCTCACCAGTCCAAGATTTGTTCTCTCACGCCGAAGCAACTCGATCTGTGCCAGAACACGATCGATCTTCGCAACCGTGATCGTGAGCCCGACCGGCCTTCGGTGAACTGTCTGTCGGCCTTCCTCACTGTCTATGAAGCCCACCGATGTTTGGGATAAACTGGATAGGTCGTTGCTTTTTGGTTCCATCATTCATTCCTCCTCTACCTCCGATTCGTTCTCACGGGCAGTTTACGAAAGAGATGCTCATCCGTCCGTAGATTAAAAAATGGTTGCCGGGAACCTCGCTCGTAATGATGTCACTGTCATTATTACTTATGTGATGAGCACTCGATGTAGACTCGGCCCATACCTGAGCTACCGATCGAGAATGCATGAGGAGGCACGACTAAATTCAGTGGAAGAAACACCCTCCGCAAGTCCTCCAGCTCGTCAGATGGATGCATACTCTTCAGAGTGAGTTGTTATGAGTACAGCTTCTCCCTTCCTGACCATCCTGCGAGGCACCGCTCGTTTTGCAGCAGGAGGGTGGAGACGATTCGCACGAACCACGAAGTCCTCGATGGATCCACAATTGATGCATCGAGTTGCCAGGTACATCATGTCTGCTTCCTGACTCAGGCCATCGAAGGTTTCGCGGACGAGTAGTCCCCTGCAACGTTGACAGACCATAGGACCTCCTTCTGTTTTCTTTGTCGCTTAAATGTGAGGTTCATCTTGATGCAGCGGTGCCGGCTCAGGCGACAGGCTGCCCCCTCATCGGCGATCGCGTTTGGTTTTCCTGCCACGCTCCGCACTCGACCATGGACTGGGCGCAGCTCTGGCACAGATGCGGTCCCAAGGCTTTCGAGCTATAGCACGTCTCCAGATCCGCTGAACCACATTCACAGCAGAAGGCCAGATCTATACGGAGGAGGGTTTGGGACGCCCGAGCCACTCCGCAGGTCACGATGTTGCCTCCTTCAGGCCTTAGCTGAACGGTGAGTGCCATCGGCAGTGTGCCTAGAAGAGAGAATACAATCTGTTGACAATTGCTCATGTTGGAAAAATTGATGTGGGAGATGCGCAGCAAGACAAACTGAACGGTGAGCCGGCGAAAAACACGGGCGTGAATAGCGCTGAGAGATGAGGTCGAGAATGATGAAGACATCACGACGCCGAGGATACCGACAAGGCAAGGTCAAAGCTGTGTTGCACCACGAGGAGCAGGAGCAGGCTTTTCAAGCACTTAGTCGAGACCTGAAGCGTGCCCTCCTGAGACCAGCCCAAGACGCCGCTTGATGAAGCGCGCCACGCTATTTCCCATCAAGGCCGCGAGAGAAAACACACGCCCAGTTGTCATATCAAGATCTTCGACCCACGCGCACGTGATCAGAATCGAAAACACGTAGCCTCGCCAGATTTTGGAAGGTCCCAACAAGTAAATAGCAATGCCTGATGAGTCCCGCAATTCTACGAACTGAGCGATATTGACCAGACTGCGTCTCGTGCTTAATGCAGAATAGTCCCGACTCCAATGCGAAGGTCCTCTGATGCCCGAGTGTCAGAATGCCTTTCGGTGAAGCCGATG
>DATHTZ010000014.1:0-4669 GCA_035462675.1 Nitrospiraceae bacterium
GTGCCTTTCCCTATCTCGCTCGAGCACGCGATACGGCCACCACTCTGCATGACGATTCCGTAGATCATTGACAGCCCGAGGCCCGTGCCTTTTCCGACCCCCTTGGTCGTGAAAAACGGATCATAGATATGACTTTGCACGTCTGCCTCCATGCCCTCCCCAGTGTCCGACACTGCAAGCATCACGGAGGGACGGTCTATGCCGTCATGATCGGCGCGGGCTTCTTGACCATGGATTTCAATGTTCTTAGTCGTAATAGTCAGCTTACCTCCGCGGGGCATAGCATCCCTTGAATTGACCACAAGATTCATGATCACCTGTTCGATCTGTCCGGAGTCGACTTTTACATAGACCGCAGTGGCTTCAAGGACTGTGAGCAACTCAATGTCCTCGCCGATAACCTCACCTAGCAGCCGCCCCATGCTCGCCACCACATCGTTGAGGTTGAGGATCTTTGGAACGAGTACCTGTCGGCGGCCGAAGGCGAGAAGCTGATGAGTCAAAACCGTGGCGCGATCTCCGGCTTCCTTGATCATCTCGACCCTGGCCCTTTGTGGATCGTCCGAAGCCATGCTCTTGAGGAGCAAAGAACAACTGCCGTTAATGACAGTCAGGAGATTGTTGAAATCGTGCGCAATGCCACCGGCCAATTGGCCGACGCTATCGAGCTTCTGCGTCTCACGCAGTTGCTGCTCGAAGCGCCGGTGTGTCGAGACATCGCGAAAAATGATCACCACGCCGATGATGTGCTCCTCCTCGTCGCGAATCGGAGCGGCACTATCGTCAATAGGAAGAGTGGTTCCATCTTTTCGCTGAAGCAGCGTGCCCTCGGCCAGCTCCAGGATGACTCCTTCCTGAATAACCTTCGTGACAGGGCTTTCGACGGGAGTATGTGCGTCGCCGCGCATCGTCTTAAATATCTCTGATACAGGGCGGCCTGTGGCCTCCGGTAAGGTCCAACCCGTCATCACTTCCGCACTGTGATTGAGATAGGTCACACGTCCCTCGATATCGGTGGCCAGCACGGCATCCCCCACGCTATTGAGCGTCGCTGTGAGCCACCGCTCCATCTTTCGCAATTTGATTTCCGTCTGGTGCCGATAGAGAGCCATCGTAATCGTACGGTGCAGATCCTGATCATCCAACGGGGTCCGTACATAGCAGAACGGTTCCTTGTGTGTCAGGGATTGAAGTGCAATCGGATCGGCGTGCATCGTCGAATACAGAATGGGAATCTGCAATTGTTCAAGAATGCGTCGCGTGGATTCGTGCCGAGACAGGTCAGTTCGTACCGACATACTCATGATCACGAGATCGGGACGAAGTGCCTCGGCACGGGCGAGAAGGGTCTCGCCGGAATGGATCACCTCGCAGACGGCATGGCCTAGCCTCTCCAGCCTCTGTTGAATGTCCGTGGCGATACACTCGTCGTCTTCGAGCACAAGGATTCTATTGACAGACATCTGCGTCCTCCATACACAACTTATGGATACGGGGGCACTGTGATATCGGCCAACCGTTGACCCAACCGCCGCCAATGCGATGTCGCAATAGGTGGCCGAAGGCAGTCGACGCCTGACTCTCGGAATCGACAATGAAGGTCTGCGGATATTAGATGCTTAAGCAAGCACTCCTAAATGTTAGGAACATTATCTTGTACAAGAATTGATTACTGTGCACTATTGCTCACTTTTAGGAAGAGGCTGAGGATTACGAGCGATGCGCGGGCGGGCGAACCCAGCCGTTTCGACGAAATTCGCGAGACAGCGTCAATGGCGAATGATTCCACCCCACGGCGATCGCCGCAGGCTTGATGCCCCTCTCCAGTTGCGGGTGGATCATCGTCCGCTGTTCAAAACTCAACTGGGTGTAGATGTTTCCCATGCAACATGATCCCCCGAAATTGTTGCACTTGGTTTTTGAGCGCCCCATCTGTAACGTAGACAGTCTGGTCTGTAAAACATGACCCGCTTCTTCTCAATAGTTGGGTCTCAAGGAGATATGAGTGAGCGAGTTCGGTCGCCGCATCCGTCCATACGTGGAAAGTGAAATCCTTGCTGCCCATCAAGCCGAAGCACAAGGGCAACCTGACGTCGCCTTCTCCCACCTGGAGCGCGCGCACATACTCGGGCAAACATCAACGGTTGAGCATGTTCGCGTCCATTGGCACATGTTCCTCTGGAGCATTCGTCAGCGCAACATCCGAGAGTGTCTGGGTCAGGTACTGCGCATTGTCGGTGCTGCCTTAGGCACGGCTGTCGGTCTGGTGCCGCAGGGAAACACAGGAGGGACAAACGTTAACTCATTCAAGAGTATGCCGATCCAGCCTGAGCTTGCAGCCCTCATCAAAGAAGCTCGCACTTCGGGGAGATGATGTTCAGCCAATCAGTCAATTAAGCGAACTGAATGCCTGCCGCTCATGTCCGAATTTGACCCTGCAGAAGAATCCGCCGTCGAACGAAGACTTCATGAACAATCAATAGTTTGCGATATCATGTTCCATTGAAACGAGTTTTCCCACACTCTATCAACCGTGCCCCACATTCATGACACACCACTCAGCCTTCTGATACGAGAAGGCTCGTCAATGAGACAACATCGATACCACATCGCTGGGTTGAGTCTTGGGGCCGAGAGAGGTCCGGACCATCTATAGGCCGAAGAACAGCTCTGGAAACCAGATGGCTAGTACGGGGTAGCTGAAAAAAGAACTTGCAAAGAAAGTGCATGATCGCTACGATTCGCGCCATGAAAACCCACCTCTATGCTCTGAACCTCAGGCTCTTCATTCCCGAGCAGATGACAACTAGAACCGACTAATAACCAACCAATAGTAAAGGTTACACGTTATGACAACCCAAACGAAAGGAGCCACAATGAAGCCAGCCGTACCGAACACCGAACTCCGACAGGTAGTCGGAGGTTCTTCTCTCTTGCGCAAAAGCCTTATCACCGCCTTAGCCATCAGCTCAGTGGCGATGCTCTCGTCCTGGATCGCGGTGCCGGGCGCGAATGCTGTGGCATCGAACGAGTACAAGTTCAAGCTTCCTTTGGGCCTGGAAGAAAGTGCCATGGTCATTCCTCCCGATAATCCCATGACGACTCAGAAAGTCGAGTTAGGCCGGACGCTGTTCTTTGACAAGCGACTGTCGCAGGACAACACGATCGCCTGTGCGAGTTGCCACCTGGCGCGGAACGGCTTTACCGACGGCCAACCAGTCTCCACAGGCATCCGAGGCCAAAAGGGCGGCCGTAGCGCGCCGGCATCCTTCAACCGAGTATTCAGCAGCGCGCAATTTTGGGACGGCCGGGCCGATACGTTAGAAGCCCAATCGATCGGTCCCTTTACGAATCCGATCGAACACGGCTTTGCCAGCTACGATGTCATGATTGCGAAAATGAAAAAGATCCCCGGTTATAATGCAGTCTTCCTGCGAACCTTCGGCGAAGACATCACGGTTGGCAACGTGGGCAAGGCTATCGCCAGCTTCCAACGCACCGTCCTCTCCGGCAACAGTCCAGCAGACAAATTTGATCAGGGCGGGGAAACTGGCGCCATTTCACAAGAGGCACAACGTGGCCTCCTCCTGTTCCGGGACAAGGCTCGCTGCACAAAGTGCCATTCCGGGTTCAACTTCACCGACGAAAAATTTCACAACCTCGGCATCGGCTGGGACGACAACAAAGTAGATCTTGGCCGGTACATGGTGACCAAGAATGTTGAGGAACTCGGCGCATTTAAAACCCCAACCTTGCGGGAGATCTCACGAACCGCGCCCTACATGCATGACGGTCGCTTCAGAACGCTTGAAGAAGTCGTGAATTTCTACAACAAGGGTGGTGTCAAGAATCCTCACCAAGATCCCTTGATCCTTCCACTCGAACTGACGAACGATGAGAAGCGAGACCTTGTGCAGTTTCTTCGCACGCTGAATGGCGAAGGGTGGCAGGATGCCACAGAGCCGAAATCCTTTCCTCAATAAAGCAGGAACACTACAGGTGGCCCGCTTACGAGCGGATCACCTGTAGCCGTTGATGCGATACCTCTTTCTCTGAACTAAGTACAAGACAGAATCAGGGCCGGTTCCGACCAGGATGGTCGGGCCCGGCCTGGCTGCATTCGACCGCATCCTGCAAGAAAACGTTGACCGATCTAGCCCGCATTATTCATGAACACTTCTGCTGCAATCCCGATCCGCTGCGATGACAAGCCTTCGGCCAGCGGGCTCGCGACACGGCTCAGCGATTGCTGGGCGAACCGTCATAAATAATGCGGGCTAGTGCTTTGCCTTTCGGCGGTGGGATGAGGTAGGTGACGCCGACGACCTCAGCTAGGAAACGCTCTTGAAGACCTTCCAGAAACATGAAAGGGGGGGGCCAGCGTCAGCTGCCCTCCCCTTTCATGTTACGAAGAAAAGACTCTCGCCCCTTCAACTGATTTATTTTTGGCAGGATCGAATCGTCACAGACGTCAGTTGCCAGAATTATTCAGTGACTTTTACCAGCCATCCATCGCTGACTTCACAGTCAGCGATGCCTCTCGCATTAATGTTAATTTTTGCAAAGGCGCCGCGTAATGTGTCAGGAAGTTTGCCGGACACCTTATACCCATTTTGTTTTTGGACCACGGTGACCGGTACAGATTGACCTTTTATGATCACCTTAATAC
>DATHTZ010000015.1:0-9837 GCA_035462675.1 Nitrospiraceae bacterium
GTCTTTTGCTGCTGATTGGTCTTGCTGAGTGTCCTGAGGTAGGTCGTAGGCGAGACTCTTAATCAGCGGGTTCATTCCCTTGACATGAGCGGCGACGATCTCCGCGCCTTTGTCGCTCTCGGTTCCACATTGGGTATGAGACTCGACCGATATTCGGTCCCTTCGGTTTCCAGTCTTCCGTATCCCTCCGACCACGCCGCGTTCACCATACGAATCGTCGAGTCGCGAAACGGCACGGTATCGTTGAACATCGTCGAATACGCACTGCGCATCTGGTCTTGAAATTCGGTCTGGCGAGCCGGAGGTATCCCTGCAAGCGTGGCGAGTGATACCAGATATTCACCCGAACCTCGCGCCATGTCTGCACGCAAGTTTTCATACGAGTAGGAAGCAAAGACTTCGGTTTTCTGCCTGGCTCGTATGAGACGGTCGCCTGCCGATGCCCCTGGCGTGGAACTCGATGTAAATTCCGTCAACGGGTTGAGAAGGTCCTTTGTCGCCTCCGACGTGCCGTTAGTGAGGTCCGTAGTCGCCTTGAAGGGCGCATTGGTCACGTCGGTCATCGCTTTCGTCACACAGCCAGACATCATCAATAGTCCAAGAAGGAGCCCCCTAGTGTACTTGTTCATGCTGTTACCTCTATCGATATTCAGTCGATATTCATGCGTAGCCCGTTGATCTACAGGTACCTCTTTTTCTCGGACCGTTCACCTAGGAAAACGCCTAGGCTTTGTCTGGCTACGAGTCACTTAAGAGGCCCAGAAAGGCTTGTAGGCCGACCCGTAGCCAGTGCCGCCGTGGGAGTGGCGTAAGTCTAATCGGTATGTGACTGAGATGGCTTTTGCATTACTAGGATCTTGACTAGGGACTTTCCTGGTTGTGACGTAGCTGTGGGTGCAGTAATGTGAAGACATGCTTTGGACGACGCGATAAAAACCGACAAGGTGCCGCGTCAGAGTCTAAGTATCATTTGATCGCTTCTAGAAACGGGGGGACACTCAAGATGTCCCCATGGTCTTTCAAGAGACATTCTAACAATGAGACAACTGATTGTGATTATGCTCTTGGTGTTGAGTTGTGGACCTGCATACGGGGAGTGGGTCGAGGTGAGTGTTAACAAGGTTGCAGGAGTGATTGCATACGCTGATCCAGACACCATTCGTCGCAAAGGCGATCTGGTGAAGATGTCATCGTTATTCGATTTAAGGACGGCACAAACGGGAAGGGTCAACTCGTATTCCTCTATCAAGGCGCAGCAAGCATTTGACTGTGCACAAGATCGTAGCAGGGCGCTTGCGTATACGAAGTTCGCCGGCAATATGGGACACGGCGTGGAGGTTAATAGTGTTTCGGTGGAACAAACGTGGAAACCAGTTGCACCTATGAGTGTTGGTCAAGAGCTATGGAAAATTGCTTGCGGGAAAAAGTGATCGCGCAATGCCTCTCTACGTCGTAACGTTCCGCTAATCCAGATTCCCCACAACCCTGACGCCCGCTACTAGCACTGTACAATTGGTGTCTGGATGCATGCATAGGAGGCATTTTTTGCACAGGCGTTGTCTTCAAAATGTGACAGCAATGCCTCTCTGGTTATTATGTTAAGCAAATACCCTACGTGTTAGCAGTAGTGTTAGCATTTCGGCTAAATCCACCGCATTTGGACTGACTAGAGCTGAACAAAACCCACGCACAAAACAGCGCAAACCCGCATGGATCGACTAGTCCCGCGATTTGGTATATGTTTGTGTGTGAGGTTGAGAACAGATCCGAAGTCCGATGCTCTATCCAATTGAGCTACGGGCGCTCTTGTGGCTATTTCAAACACTTCGAAGGAGACCTTGTCAAGGACGGGGCGACGGCATAGGCTCATCCTAACGGACAGGGGCAATGATCGAGCACGCTCACACCAACGTGAGCAGCGTCTCAACCAGTTGATTGATTGATCGATCGTCGGTTGCGATGATGTGATCGGCGGCCGCTTGATATTTCGGCGTTCGCTCCCGCAACACGTCCTGAATTTCATCGATGAACGATTTGGTCCCCGTCAACGAGGGGCGCTGATTGTCACTGCCGATTCGTTTCGCGATCGTCTCGACAGAGGCCGTCAGCCAAACCACGGTCCCATTTTTCTTCAACGCCTCGACATTCTGCGCGCGAAGTACAGCCCCACCACCGGTATCGATTACGAGGTGGTCACGACTGGCGAGTTCCCTGCAGATATCGGACTCTAGATGGCGAAAGTAGTCCCATCCCTGTTGGGCGACGATCTCCGGAATCGTACGTTGCGCACGATTGACAATCTCCGCATCAGTTGACACAAGCTCTCGTTCCAATCGCGCCGCAAGCAGTCTGCCCACCGAACTCTTGCCGGTCCCCCGATAACCTATCAGCACGATATTCATGAAAAGCGCGATTCCAAGACGGCGCGCATGACATCAGCTGGAGCAGCCTGATTGGTCCAGAGCTCAAACTGTGCCGCGGCTTGATGTAGAAACATCTCGATCCCGGGAATCGTGCGGCACCCTGCCGCCTTCGCATCCTTCAACAGCTGGGTATCCCGAGGGTTGTAGACGATATCCATGACAGTCAGCCCCGCATGGAGCAACGCCGCCGGCACAGAGGTCTCGTGCACTTTAGGCGACATGCCCATCGGGGTACAATGGATCAGCACCTGCGCATCCTGCAGCACCTTTCGCAACGCCCCCTCATCAAGAGGTGATTCCTTCACAGTCATCCCTGTCTTTGACTGGAGATCTCGAGCCAAGACTGTGCGTTCCTGGTCATCGATCCCCAATATGGTCAAGCAATCGATCCCAGTCTCTGCCCCGAGCGCGAAGGCAATCGCGCGAGCAGCGCCTCCAGACCCCAGCATGACTACTTGACGCCCTTTCAAAGCCACACCGCCCTCACGAAGCGCGCGCAAGGCGCCGGTCGCATCAGTGTTATACCCTGTAAGGGTCTCGCCCACAGCCACGATGGTGTTGATCGCGCCGATATGACGTGCGGTTGGCTCGACAGAATCAAGAAGTGGAACGGTTGCCACCTTATGAGGAATGGTCACGCTGGCGCCGCGAAAGTTGCCAAGAGCACGAAGACCCTTGATCGCATCACCGATCGCTTCCACGCGGAAGGCCAGATAGACGAAGTTCAGCCCAAGCTTCTGAAATGCGGCGTTGTGAATGGCGGGTGAAAGTGAATGCTCGACTGGACTGCCGATTACACCGCAGAACTGAGTATGTGCGTTGATGTCCATAGATTCGAATAGTCACAATTTCTGTTTTGTCTTTGGACCAACTGACAGGCACCCATCGCCGTGAGTGTGACATTCCCCTTTTGCATGGGACGCCTTCTCACGAAATTGTCATCCCTCCATCGATAGAAAAGGTTCCACCCGTAACCCAAGCTGCCTCGTCGGAGGCCAGATAGAGAACCATATTGGCCACCTCTTCCGGTTTCCCGGCTCGACGGAGAGGATAGTGCGACAGAATGGGGTTCAGGAGTTCGGGGTTACTCATCAGCGGGGCAGCCATTGGTGTATCGATGAGTCCTGGATTCACCACATTACAACGAATGCCCTCCTTTGCATAGTCGACCGCGAGGGCTCTCGTCACGGCATCAATCGCCCCCTTGGAGGCGGCGTAGGCCGGTAATGTGGGAAGTCCTATCAAGCTCGCGATGGATGAGATATTGATGATCGCTCCCTTCCCCTGCTTCAACATCTGCGGCAAAACGGCTCGGGTCATGCGAAACACCCCGGTCAGGTTGACGTCGAGCACCTGGGCCCAAGTCGCATCGTCGATCTCATGCAGGCGCTTCCCAAAGTCCCCTACTCCGGCATTATTGACAAGGATATCGAGTTGTCCGAATTGCTGCACAGTCCGACGCACCGTCTCCTGGACATGGGATTCATCTGTGACCGATCCGGCAACCGCAAAAGCCTTGCCTTGCTCCTTCACAATGTCGCTCACAACCCGGTCCAGCTCTCCTTGCCGTCTCCCAGTAATGACAACCAATGCCCCTTCGTGCGCAAAGGCTTTTGCGATCGCTTCACCGATGCCCGCGTTGCCTCCTGTCACGACCGCAACTTTCCCATGCAATCGATTCATCGCGCGTGATCCTCTCGTTCTTCGTGAATATCAGCAGCGTCAGCGCCTGACTCAACGACATGAGCTGCAGGCCACAAACCAGACTCGATTTTTCTCGCCACCGTAATGAAGCCAGAATGGGCGACCATTCGGTGATCCGGGCGTACACTGCGTCCCTGAATGGACCATGTCCTCAGCAACGTTTCAAAGGTTTCGACCATGCCGAAGACCGTCGTTCGCTGAAGAGCCTCAACCGTCTGTACCACCTGAGGGACTGTGGGAACAAAACTCAAATACATGCCGCCGGAACGGAGGACCTGGACGGCATACGGCACTACCTGCCAAGGCTCAGGAAGGTCGAGGACGAGACGATCGAAAGGCAGACCATCGTCAAGCAGACCGATCCCCTCGTACACGTTTCGACGGAGCGGGATGAGATTCGGCACCGCCCCCATATACCGCTCAATATTTGTCATCGCCGTTCGCGCG
This sequence comes from Nitrospiraceae bacterium, assembly GCA_035462675.1. Lineage (GTDB taxonomy): Bacteria > Nitrospirota > Nitrospiria > Nitrospirales > Nitrospiraceae > Palsa-1315. The sequence continues at coordinate 4,575 of DATHTZ010000015.1, forward strand.
AAATCCTCACGAGCTTCGTAGGTCACCACCAAACCGTGTGGGCCCACGGCACGCAAAAGGGCCATCGTCAAAGCCCCGGAGCCGGTGCCCGCTTCGAACACGCGTGCGCCAGGATAGACATCCGCCCACATGGGAATCAGCGCAAGATCCTTGGGATACAATACCTGCGCACCACGAGGCATCTTCAGCACATAGTCGCCGAACGTGGGCCTCAGCGCCAACATTGTTTTGTTGCCGGAGAGCGTGGCTAATGAACCATCAGGCTTTCCGATAAGGTCGTCGTGGGCAATCTTGTGACCGCTTAGTTGGTAGAGATCTCCAGCTTTCAAGGTCAAGGCATACTGCCGCCCCTTCTTGTCTACCAGATGGATACGCTCGCCTGATTGGAAATATGACATGGGAGCCCATTCTAGAAGTGCCACGCAGGGTTTTCAATAAGACAACGACCACGAAGCCGGATATCTCGCCCTCTATCATTTGTCTTCTTAGAGAGACGAGTGGGTTCTTTTTCAATACACGCATCCACTGCCCAGGCCTGTTCAGGGGTAAAAACCCAACCAACACTAACCCTCTGTCCACACTCCGCTGACTCCAGATGTTCTTCGCGATCTCGGCAGAGAAAAATTCCACTGCGATTTGTCTTCCCATGGACACAGTCGCCTCCTTTCAAAATGACCGACCTAGAAGTAGCTGTTGCGATAGGCCTATAGCCATACTCACACATCTGCAGCAAGGTTGCCTCACCTCCTCTTAGATCTCCTCATTAGGCCGTTCTAATAGTGCTGTCTTTTCCTTGTGATTGCGATCCGCCGTTCTCATGAACAATCCAGCACAGGATTTGCTCCGTAGAGAAATAAGAGAGCGCCCAGCAGGATGCGCCCAGAATGAATCGTTTGGCGGATCGCTGTCTCTCATAGACTAGAACGGAAGAGCGGGAGGCTGTGGAGGTCACGACTATGCGCAGCAAAACATCAGCTAATCAGAGGAGGGGCGACGATATGAAGGAAAATCTATTCCTATCCCCTGAGCCGGAAGAGCTTGTCGCGATTGCAAAAGATGTTGATGCGGATGATCCCGAGGCGAGCGATCTCTTGGATGTGATCGGCCGAGATACATCCGAAGAAGAACAACCTGAGGAGCCGACGAAGACAGTGACTCGTACCGCCGTGGGCGGCGGCCCATTCATGTTGGAGTCACTCTACTTTCGCTCCTTCGGCGAACGCGCCCTCTTGACCAGAGAAGAAGAACTCGAACTGGCAAAGAAAATCGATGACGGGACCAACACCATTCGGAAAGCGTTACGCCAGGCCTTACGAGTCTTTCCCCGTCTCAAGCGTTCGGATTTTGTACTCGAGGCGCAACGCACACTCCAGATGGTCAGAGGTTTGAGTGGACTCTCCGCAACCGTGATCGATAAGGCCGAGCAGAGTCTCACCGAAATGATCAAGCAGGGAACGGGGGAGCACAAACTTCCGGTTGCCATCGCCAAGCAGCTTAAGGAAGAGTTGGCCACCCTTCGCTCCGCTCGGATCGTGCTCGAACGGGCAAAAGACGAATTGGTGCGCTGCAACTTGCGGCTTGTCGTGGATGTCGCCAAACATTACACAGGCCGTGGTTTGACGTTGTTGGATCTCGTACAAGAAGGTAATATCGGGTTGATGAAAGCGGCCGAGCGATACCAATACCGCAAAGGATTCAAGTTCAGCACCTATGCAACCTGGTGGATCCGTCAAGGCATCACACGCGCACTGGCGGATCAATCGCGGACCATTCGTATTCCGGTTCACCAGACCGAAGCCTCTCACCGCATTCTCCGCGTAACCAGACGACTCGGACAACAGCTCGGCCGTCCGGCTCGACTCGAAGAAGTGGCGCAGGTGTTGCGGATGAGACCGGAGCGACTCCACGAGACCACGCAAGCCTTTCAAGAGCCGGTCGCCCTGGAGAAGCGGGTGGGTGACGGAAGCACGGAATTCGGCGAACTGCTCCCTGACCCGCAAGCCGTCCCGCCCGATGCCCATGTGCACCGGACTGAAATGTCTCACCAGCTTGAACGCATTCTCGGCGCGCTCACCCCCCGAGAGCAAACCGTCATCCGGCTGCGCTTCGGTATCGGCCAGGATCAGGCCCGCACGTTGGAGCAAGTGGGACAGAGCCTCTCAGTGACAAGAGAGAGAATTCGCCAGATCGAAGCGAAAGCCCTCAAGAAACTGAAGACCCCCGAGGTGAAGGAGATGTTTGCCGCCATCCAGTAAGCCATAGACTCATGAAGTAGAGAAGGGGCGGGGCTCAGCCTTGCCCCTTTTTTATTCTATGACTTTCACCCTGGGAGCACTTGTGCGACAATGAGGCCGACGCGAATAGACGAGGCTTCATGACGAGTGTGCGCACAACACAGAGGAGTGCTCCCGGCTTTCGCTTCTTCACCATTCTATTCCTTCTCATCATTGCCCTGGCACTGGATACACCGATCGCCCGTGCTGAATCGCCGCTTGGATCGGTCTCCTCTGACAAGAAACCCCTGTCGAGACCCTCAGTGGTTACCATGCTCACGCGCGGTGTGCCGACAACCCCTACACAAGCCCAATCGGGGTCGGTGGCTGGCGTCGGAGGTGTCTGCCAACAGTATTACCCCTTTGGCCAACACCAGATTGACGATCCCGGAGACCTTTGGCATTCCCTCCTCCCTTCCGGAGACCAGCCGACACTGCAACTGACCTTTCAAAGAAAGAACGCCCAGGCCACGATCTCGCGTCAGAATCCTGCGCCGATGAAGACTGTCCTGTGAATTACATTAACGGATCACGCCCAGGCCATAATTTCTCTGGACAGGGAAGTGGGCCGCTCCCGACGCCTACCCCACAAGCAGGTACGCTTATTCAGTTTTCGGAACCGATCCCCTATGCCGAGGCATGGGCACTTCAGAAACAACTACAGGAAGAACGGATTGCAGAGAGGCACGGGGATATATTGCTGCTCCTTGAGCACTCGCCAGTCTATACCCTGGGCCGTAGCACCCAACCAGCGCATTGGGACTGTGGGGAAGAGATTCTCCACCGTACGGGTGCGAGTCTCCAGTTCGTAGATCGTGGCGGCTCGATCACCTACCATGGGCCTGGGCAGGTTGTGGGCTATCCCATCCTCAAGCTGTCGCATTATTGCTCAGGACCGAAACAGTATGTGCGGAAGTTGGAAGAGGTCTTGATCCATACACTCTTGCGATGGGGAATTGAAGGTTATCGCATTGAGAAGAAGCCTGGTATCTGGGTGCGCTGGAACCATGCTGACGCGAAGATTGCCTCGATCGGAGTCCGGATCGATCACGGGGTCACGATTCACGGATTTGCACTCAACGTCGATCTGGATCTATCCCCTTTTTCCCATATCATGCCCTGTGGCCTAGCACAGTGCCATATCACATCCATGGCCGAGGTCCGGCAGTCCGCCGTGTCGTCCACAGTGATCGCGCAACAGGTGGCGGAGGAGTTCGCGCGAATATTCAACATTCGATGGATGAGTCTCGCACCCGACATCATGAGGCAGGGGCACCATGACCACCGCTTCACATCGACATCCCCGCTTCACACCTGACAAAAGGAATACTCTATGCACGAACTCGACACACCGACTTTCCGACTGGCAGTGGCACAGTTTGATCAAGCAGCCGAGGCTATGGAGCTTGATCACAATTTACGCGAGCGGCTGAAGCTTCCACAACGATCGCTGATTCTCAGCTTGCCTGTCAGGATGGACGACGGCCGAGTCGAGGTCTATACCGGCTATCGCGTGCAGCACGACTCTTCCCGCGGCCCCACCAAGGGCGGCATTCGCTATCATCCGGATGTGAATCTTGGGGAGGTTGCGGCGCTCGCCATGTGGATGACTTGGAAATGCGCGTTAGCCGATCTACCCTACGGCGGGGCCAAGGGTGGCGTCGCGATCGCCCCCAAACAGTTTTCGCAACCGGAATTACAGCGATTGACCAGGCGCTATGCAGCGGAAATTTTCCCATTGATCGGGCCAGACAAGGACGTTCCAGCCCCAGACGTCGGCACAGACGCCCAAGTAATGGCCTGGATCATGGACACCTACAGCCAGCAGGTAGGATATTCGGTGCCTGGCGTCGTCACAGGCAAGCCTCTGTCGATTGGAGGAAGCCTCGGACGCGAAGAAGCCACCGGTCGCGGAGTGGTCTATGTCACCATAGAAGCGCTTCATCACCTCAATCTCGATATTCGGAACACCACCGTAGCTATACAGGGGTTCGGCAACGTCGGGGCTCATACAGCCCGTATCATGCAGGAGTGTGGCGCTCGTGTCATCGCCGTGAGCGACGTGAAAGGAGGCATCTACAATGCTAACGGTTTGGATATTCCGGAGCTCCTTACACGCTACAAAGACGCAGGCCAATCTCTCCGCGACACCAAGCTGGGGGATTGGCTCTCCAACGACGAATTGCTGCAGCTCGATTGCAGCGTGCTGGTCCCAGCCGCGCTCTCCGAGCAGATCACCGAACGCAATGCCGCGAAACTGCGCTGCAGGATTCTCGCCGAAGGAGCGAACGGTCCGACGACCCTGGAGGCCGATCGCATCTTGCAGGACCAGGGAGTCTTTATCATTCCAGACATCCTGGCCAATTCCGGTGGCGTGATCGTATCCTACTTCGAGTGGGTGCAAGATCTACAACGGTTTTTCTGGAAAGCCACCGACATTCAAGAACGATTGCAAGATATCATGATCACCGCCTTCCATCGTACGTTACAGTTTTCCGTTTCCAAAAAAACTTCTATGCGTATGGCCGCCCTGATGAGCGGGATCGACAAAGTCGCTCAAGCACATCTCCACCGCGGGCTCTATCCATGAGTTCCGAACGTCATGAAAGCGGAGGGCATATACTGCCGAGGGTGCTCGCTTGAAGTGCAATGCGTTGGCTACACTTGCAGGAGTTTGGCCGTCCGATCGTATGGCCTCTTCCTGACTCCCCGCTACATCATCACGCTAGTCCGTGAGTTGGTCACTGCAGTCCCCTGCGATACTGCGAAGAGACCTGCCCCCGATCATCGGAGGCGTCTTTGTGGGCTTCGCTCCATAGGAACTACCAGACCAATGGCTCTGGGAAGTGACGGTAGGTGGCATAATTACACAAGAACCCCTCTGTTAACGGACCACACTCGGGGTGCGGATTGATCGTCGACTGGTGTAGCGGGCGAAAAGACATCACCCAATGATTTTCGGGCTTCCTCTCTGCATGCTTGCGATCCTG
>DATHTZ010000016.1:0-14411 GCA_035462675.1 Nitrospiraceae bacterium
CATGTGGATGATGTGGTGCTCCTCCGTGCGGAAATCCTCGAAGCCTGGACCGAACAGGCGACGCAGTACGTAACGGCAGGACTTCGCTGGAGTGCTCGTGACTATAACGTGTCCTTGACAAAGCAGCGCGGAGAGCCAGGCTCTGTCATCGAAGGCAGTGAAAAGACTCCAACCGAATCCGGCGAAGCCTGGACCTTCATGCGATCCCAAGATGGAAAGTGGCTGCTGTCGGCGATCCAACAATAGGAGAGGGGGAGGAGCGGCCAGGTGCCCTTCTCGCTCGCAGAACCCGCACGATAAACAGTGCTCGTCCGATGCGCGCGGTGAAGATCATTCTGCCTACACCTCTGAAAAGGGTAACAAACGAGATTCGCCGCTCTCGTCCGAGCGTGAGACGCAAGGTCAAGCAATGACCCCAATCATCTTCTGTGTCAGTCAGACACATGCTGACCTCTTCGACTCCGAAGATCGGAGGAGGTCTAAGCGGCTGACGACCGTTCTGGATGCCGTCAATGATCGATGGGTGGCAGGTACCCTTCACTATGCGTCAAGCGGGTTCACCAAGGCTTGGAGGACACAATTTCATTGGCGCTCATCCTCCGACACAACCAATTGGGATGCACTTCCCGTCGTGAATGCCTAACGCATAAATACCACCATTTCCCCACACCTCGCCTTGCGATTCCCTCAGTTCCACTCTTATAATGCGCTCCCTGTGAGGCCCCTATGCCCTTCTCGATTCAGGCCAGGGACCTGCCCAACAAAGGTATACACATGACTGCTCGTAAGTGGGGCGAGAGTTTCCTGAAATCTGGCCTGCCGCTCGAACATCTCACCCAGGTAACACTTCGCGACATGGGTTGGTCCTGCACGGCGCAGCCGGAATTCAAACGGCTGAACCGCGAGTCTGTGGAAACATGGTTCGAATTGGACCTTATGGCCGAGTCACCTAACAAAAACCTCGATACAAGTCTGCTGTTTATCATCGAGTGCAAGTACCATGATACGAATAGGCACTGGTTCTTCCTTCCGCTGTCGTCACCAGGCCGATGGCAATTCGACGAACGCGTGTTAAATTGCGGTCCATTTCAAACGCTCCTTAAGCCGAAAGACTCATCACTTCTGAAAAGTGCACCGTTGTCATCGGGAGGGATCGTCGTGTCCGAAGATGGGAAGAAGCAGGAAAATGCTGTCTACACGGCCATTCAACAACTCGCCAACGGTTTTGTGCCTTGTGCTTTGTCGTGGATGTTCTCCTACAATATCAATTTCCGAATCAGCGAAAACGAATTGTCTTTCATACCGAATGCAACTGCCTTAATCCCAGTTATAGTCACGAATGCGAAACTCTATCGCCTCCGCGAGTCTGTAACAGATCTGGACACGATACGAAGCGCTTCCACACCAGCAGATATTGCCGATGACCTAGAGTGGACTTGGTACTATCACGATCCGTCCAGGGCGCTGTTTGATCAGAATCGTGATGCCATCCTCGCTCACCGGAAGACAGATCCACAACTTATCTACCGGTTTCCTTTTGTAAACGAGAGGATGTCGGAGTTTAAATCTCGACCTAACTGGATAGCGGTCATAAACATCAAGGCTCTAGCGAAGGCGACTGCCGACATTCAAAAACAGTTTTTGGCTATGGATACGCAAAGCATTGATGCCTTCATAAGGCGGCCAAAAAAGTCACGCCAGCGCAGGCCCTCGCGGCATCAACCGTCCTGAGAAGAGGCAACCCTACGATACAAGTTCCCCGGATAGCGGGAAACGAATCTTCTCCAATGCTTCGCTCATCTCCTTCAAACTGAACTCCAGACTGGGAAGGCAAACAAAAAGGACGGGAATCGTTTCTGATTGTTCAGCCTGAAAGCCTGACCTAACACCCTACTTCGAACCGATCTGCCTCTTGCCCTTTACGCCTGACCCTTCACGCATATCACGCCTCACCCCTCACGCCTGACCTTTCACGCCATACTAGTTTCGCTTTGCCTGGCAGGCTGAGGCGATTCTGTTTCTTACTGTTGCAGAGAGCATCAATAACGTCGCGAGACCGATTCCGACCGCATCCGTCACCAGATCGTCGACGCTCGCTCCCCTGCCTTGAACCGACCCTTGGAACACTTCGGTCCAGAGACCGAAGACTAAGGCCGCAGCGGCTGCGACTGGAAGCGCATAGGCCAGTGACCATGCGCGACGCTGCAGTCCGCGAGTCAGCAGGACGGCCAATATTCCATAGCCCGGCGCATGAGCCCATTCCAAAAAACTGCCTGGCACTAGCACCATTAGACGGCCGGCAATTCCCACCCCCGGCACGATAATCGCGCCGAAATAGAGCAACCCCATGTAACCCAGCACAATTCCTAACCCCACAAACACCTCCCAAATCCATGCATGGGTTAGGAAGATACAAGAATCCACGGAAGGTAGACTATTGGGCATTCGTAGGGGGAGGAGGACTGGCGTCAATCTGGCCATCCCTAGGTTCACAGACACGCGTAAAGATAGAAGGCAGAACCACTGAAGTCGCTGAGTGACCTGTACCTTCGTTCATACGAGATCGACTAGGGACTTATGACGCAGGACAGGCGGGACAAGCGAGGCGCGCCGAACGCGGGCTGAACTCAACTCTTCATCCACTCACACAATCAGCGAGGCGGCTGGTGTGGTCTCCACTGCCCACGTCGAGTGATGCACTTATCTAATTAGGATGCTGATGGGCTAGAGATATAGGAAAATAGCAGAAAGACTCGTCTCGTTACAGTGTCCGAGCACAGAGTACTTCATCTTCGCGGAGAGCTTCGAGAGCGGAAGCGGGAACGGCTGTCACGGTGAGCGTATCACCGACAGCGTTAAAGACCTCGATCGAGTACCCTTCGGTAGCGTCAGAAGCCGTGTGATGGTCTACCAGCTTGACGATGTCGCCCCGACGGAGACGATGCGCGGGTAGGTCGCACGTCAATGCCACATCAGTATAAAGCTCAAACTTCATTCAGCCCTCCGTCGATCTGGAATCAGTGTAACGAACTTCGTGACTCCCGACAAGTGTTCAGTCATCCAAATGGTGCGAACGGCCAGCTCCACGCCATTTGGGCCAATGAGAGTGCCGCAGATCTCGTAATACTGTCCAAACTTATTTGACTCCAACTGTACCGCATCTACTGACACAATCTGTGTACGCAAATCGTGCAACAGTTGGCCAGCATTTTCAAGAACATAGCCAGCCTGCGCCAGAAAGGCCGACTTGTCGCCACGCACCTGCGGCAATAACAGGTAGCGCATTAGCTTGTCTTCGGCAATGGTTGTATCGACCGGCAATCTCATAAATGAGTCCGACGTACTCATTGCTGGATAATTTTCCCAAGCATGCTCGCTGTCCTCACAGGGAGCACCGCTATCCACATGTTCCCTCTAAGCTTACTCGTTTCTCTCTCCAAGTGGGTGACCTGGATTGGCCCTTAACTGCGCCCGTCGAGCGAGGCCTCTCTGAAGGCGCGCGCTCCGGGAGCAAAAAGGGCCAACCAGGCTACCCACTACTTCCATCCCTCCCCGTTCGTTCCTCCCCCGAACCCTCCGAAGTTCCCACCGAAGCCCCCCTGGCCGGTTCCCCAATACTCGCCCTTTTGAATCCGTTTGTAGGGATGCCGAAGGTCCGGTCGGCTCATCCACCAGAAGAAAGCGAACGCGCTGGCGCCGGTAAAGAGGGCGAGCCAAAACCCCAGGCCTTTGGTGTGTTTCTTCGGGATGTCGCCGACACGTACCTCTTGCGCAGGAGAAGCGAGGGCCACCACGGTGAGATAGAGGCCTTCGCCAAAATGTCCCAACTCAATCGACGGCTGCAGGCTCTCGTGCCCGACTTGATTGATCACCGCAGGGGTAATCACCGGTAACATCTGCCGGCCCAGCGTAATCGCGGCTTGTCGTTCCTGCACCGCGACAAGCACCATCACGCCATGTTCTTGTTGCGTTGATCCGATGCCCCACTTCTCATAGAGCGCCGTGGCATACTCGTTGGCCGACTCAAACGGCTTGATAGTCGGAACGGTCACCACGACCATTTCCACGCCGGTCTTGCGTTCAAGATCCTGGCAGACGGAGCGGATGCGCTCTTTCCAATCCCCATCAATTGCCTGCGCATGGTCGCTCACATAGCCTTGAGGCCCCGGCAACTGGATCTTGGGCCGTTCGTAGGACACAGCCAGGGCTATCCCCTCAAAGAGGACGAAACAGAGGACTATCGCCAGCCCGCATAATTCACGACGGTTCGTCGCGAAATCGCTGAGCCGCGTCGCGAGACCGGCGCGCAGAGCCGTGAGGACCCGATGCGTACTCATGCAGCACGGCGAGGGTCCGAAAGACGAGCCCGCCGGCCGAAGGCTCTTCGTAGCAGCGAATCGGCATGTCTGCGTGCGGACATGCACAGGCAGACGATTGCAGCAGAAGCGCTCGTGAATAATAGAGGCTAAGCTGAAGATCTTGGTCATCGTTGCCCCGACTGCTGCAGTTGCTCGACTGCGCGATTGAGCAACGTCGCGGCTTGCAGATACCGGTCAAAGAGACGAGGCATTTCATGACGACCGGGAGAAATCTGTCCGCGCTTGAGCAACCAGGCGTCCAGCAACCCCTGCAGGTCCAGTTTCAGCTGCTCGGCGACGTCCGTGATCACCGCATCGGAGTGAGAGAGGGGGGGGCGCCCGAGAAGACGTAGCACCCCGCGCAGCAGGGGAAGTGTCGAGGTGATCGAGAGCGGTAATAAGATCGTCGTGGCTTCGTCGCTTCCTCCCCCTTCAACATAACGCTGGCGCAGCCGTAAGACATGACTCGTGAGGCCCTGAGCCACGGCCTCTCTCAGTCGATCGGTCTTCACGTGAAAGCCGATGAAGGGGTCGCGCCCGACCAGAACGCGATGCTGTTCCAGGATCTCCAGAAACTCCAATGGAAAGACTGCTGCCGACAGGCGTAATTCCTCTTCCGTAAGAAAGAGGGGAACCATAATCTGCTCCTTGCTCCATCGACGGTGCAACGCGTTGTACTGCTTCAGGACGGCACTGTCGTACGACGAGACCAGGAGGAGGATATTCAGGTTGGAGCGACCCGGGAGAAATTCCCCCCGGACGGCGCTGCCATAGAGCAACAGGCCTTCCAGCTGCTCCCCGAACGCACCGTTGACCTCCTTCGCGTAGGTCTGCAGTAGTTTCTGTGTGTCGTTCGGCAATCCCTCGATCAGACGTTCAGCCGTGTCCATATTCCCTCAAGGCGACGTCGGATGCGGAGATCTCTCACGCGCGCGAATATCGGGGAGAAACCCTGCGGCAATCACGCGATCGATCAGATTAAATGGCGGTATTGTCCGCAGCCCTGCCGTGGTCGACAGGACTTGATATCGAAGCCGTGCGTTTCGATCCAACGTCTGAAACACACGATCACGCAGAAACGCCACCACCGGATTCTCTGTATTCCAATAGAACACTTGTTGATCGGCTAATTGCTGCAACATGGTGACTTGCGCCCGCCTGCATCGTTCAAACTGTTTCAGCCTGGCGGCAGAATAGTCCTGATCGGCAAGACAACCCGGCAAGAGATCGGACAGCGCCATGGCATCGACCATGGCCTGCATACGGCCTTGTGAGGCATGGGGATTCATCGCATGGGCGGCATCGCCGATCAGCACCGCTCCATCGGCCACCCATGTCGGTGTTCGTATCCGCCCAGTCGGCATATAGGCTGTCTGGCCCCAATCGCTCAGACGCCGAAATAGCCCGGAAAACTGCGGCGCAATCTGGCTCCATGTCTGCTGTAACGCAGCGATACCCCGCTGCTTCACGGCCTCCATCGAATCCTTGGGAATCATATAAAAGAGATAGACCTTGTTCCCCGTCGCCGGAAAGATTCCCAAAATGGTCCTGTGCCCGATGTAGTAGAACGATTCCGATACCGGCTCCTCCGATTCGAGAATCGCAATCAGATACCCGTCAGGATAGAGATAGAGGTCGGCTGGAATCTTCAGTGCCTCACGCACTTTCGAAAAGGCGCCATCGGCGCCGACGACAATCTTCGCACGGATCGTGTGTGTGCCGTCTGGCCCCTGCGTGGATAACCCCACCACCTGGTTTCCCTCGTGTAACAGTCCTGTGAAGGAGGTCCCATAGCGGAGCGTCACGCTCTTATGCTGCTGCACCGCCGCGACAATGGCATGGTGGGCCACGTTCGGCAAGGTCACGATGGCGCGATTGTAGGGTGCCGGCAGATCGCTATAGTCGATGGTACAGAGGCGCGTCCCTCCTGCCCGGCAAAAATGAAAGAGCCGCACGGACCTCGTGGCATCGGCCAGCAACGACGGCAACACGCCCAACCGATCGAGTACTCGTTGCCCGTTCGGTTGGAGGATTTCTCCCCGCAAGCCCTTAGGTGGACCAACGGCCTGATCTAACACGACGGTGCTGATCCCTTGTTTCGCCAGCGCCAGGGCTAAGACGGCTCCGCCACCCCCTGCCCCCACCACCGCGACATCGGTCTGTTCAGTCATCACACCTCACAAAGGAAGGCTCAGGTCTTCTTCGACCTTAGCCTTAACTTTGACCTTCTCGTTTACTTCCATTCCCGATATCGAGTGCGATCCTTCCACATCGCCAGGAACTTCTCCCGAGCCTTGACGGTGATGGCGTGGTCGGTAATGACGTCGAGCCGCTCATCGTTATAGCGATTTCCGCTCGTCGTGTGATTCATCGAGCCGGAGGCGTTCACTTCATCGTCGATCACAACCTGTTTGAGGTGCATCAGCCCATCGTGCTCGTTCACGAGAATCGGAATGCCTGCCAAATGCAGCGTATGGAGTGCCGTGCGCTGTTTGACATCCTCAGTACGCTGTACATCGGTGATCAGGCGCACATCGACCCCCCGCTTCTTGGCAGCGACCATCGCCTCGACCGCACGGGGAGAGGTCAACCCATAGACCGCCACATAGAGGTAGCGTGTCGCATGTCGGTAGAGCGTCGTCAGGCGATCGAGTGGCGCGTCGTCTGGACCGTAGTACACCTCCACTTTCGCGCCCCACCCAACCCCAACCGAAACCGCGAGCAGCAACAGGACGAGACAGAGCGACCGCATCATGGAGTAGGAGAGGCCGGCTCTCATAGCAGGCACATGCTATTCGAGTTCAAATAACATCTTGAAATGATCGTCCGTAGCCTCCCAAGCCTGGGGCGCCGAGGTGACGAGCCACTGCTGGAGAAATCGCTTTTGGCCCGACGTGAGCAATTGTTTGATCTGGTGAGAGCGGCCTTGGAGGGGCTGCAGAAACCCGACTCGCTTCTGAAAATCCAATGTCGCCGTGCGGACATACATGTTCGTGAAGGCCGTTGGCGTGTCGTCCTCCCCATCGCCTTGAATCCAAACCGATAAAAACTTCTCTAACTGGAGTCCGGTGCTATCCATGGCGGGATCGGTATCGTGAAAGAGTTCGTTTTCAGACTCTTCGAGCGGAAGAGACTCGGCAGACCTGAACATGAAGTTGCGTTTCCACATGTCATCGCTCATTCAAAAGGTGGCATAGTGGCGGCGGATCGCGGGCAAAGTCAAGCCGCGAGGCGGTCGGCCTCGTTGCCTTGACATTGGCGAAGTCGCTTTGATAGCGTGTTGAAATTGTTTAATTTCTGGGCCATGTTAGCCCGCATTACTCATGAACGTTTCTGCTGCAATCGCCGATCCGCTGCTACGACGAGCCTTCGGCCGGAGGGCTCGCCCTTCGGACCCTCACCGTACTGCATGAGTACGCATCGGGTCCTCACGGCTCCGCGTGCCTGTCTCGCGACGCGGCTCAACGATTTCGCGACGAACCGTCATGAATAATGCGGGCTAGGAGTCTTCATGCAGGTCAAAATAAATGGGAAGGCAGAAGAGATTTCAGGGGGAACGGTCCTCGATCTTCTCCAGGCCAAAAAGATTGAACCGCAAATGGTTGCGGTCGAAGTCAACGACACTATGTTAGACCGGAACCACCTCGCCACCACCAGCCTAAACGACGGCGACCGGGTCGAGTTCTTGTTTTATATGGGAGGTGGCCGGTGACGATGACCGTGCATAAAGACATTACCGAACTTATCGGACGGACTCCCCTCGTCCGCCTGAACCGGTTATCCCCTGTAGGCGGGGCAACGATCTACGGAAAAGTCGAGTTCTTTAATCCCGGTGGAAGCGTCAAGGATCGGATCTGCCTCAATATGATCAACGAGGCAGAACGAATGGGCGCATTAAAGCCAGGAGGCACGATCGTCGAACCGACCAGTGGAAACACCGGAATTGGACTGGCATTAGTCGCCGCAGTCCGTGGTTATAAGTTGATTCTCGTCATGCCGGAGAGTATGAGCATGGAGCGGGCAAGCCTCTTGTCGTCCTATGGCGCACAGCTCGTCTTGACGCCGGCCTGGGAAGGCATGAAGGGTTCGATCCGCGAGGCGGAAAGCATCATCGCGCAGAATCCATCGTACTTAATGCCGGATCAGTTTTCCAACCCGGCCAATCCGGCTATGCATAAAAAGACCACGGCGATCGAGATACTTGAGGCGCTCGAGGGGAAAATCGATGCGTTTGTGGCGGCAGTGGGCACGGGCGGCACCATTACCGGATGCGGCGAACTGTTTAAGGAACGGAATCCCAATGTGAAAGTGATTGCGGTCGAACCGGCAGGATCGCCGGTCTTATCCGGCGGAGAACCAGGGCCTCATAAGATTCAGGGCATCGGCGCGGGGTTCATTCCGAAAGTGTTGAATCAGACCATTCTCGATCGGGTGATGACCGTGACAGACGACGAGGCCTATCAAACGGCCAAGCAGCTCTCGAAAAAGGAAGGTCTTTTGGTGGGCATTTCCGCCGGAGCCAACGTGTTCGCCGCGCAGAAAGTGGCTCAGGAACTTGGACCAGGCAAGAATGTGGTCACCATCCTGTGCGACACGGGTGAACGATACATCAGTATAGAAAAGTATTTTAATATTTAAGATCTCTTTCATGCGCTAAACGAGGAGGGATGCTCAAAACGGCCGCCCAACAAGGCCGCAGGCGAGAAGAAACCGGAGGCGTACCCTCGGGGGTACGTTGAGGATTTCTTCGAACCGAGAACGAAGTTGGAGGCCGTTTTCAGCATCCCAGCGAACATGGAATTTACCGAAGATCAGATAAGCAGATATAGCCGGCATATACTTTTGCCTGAAGTCGGCGGCAAGGGGCAAAAGAAGATCGCCAAGGCCAAGATTCTCCTGGTCGGCGCGGGAGGGCTTGGTTCACCGGCAGCGCTCTATCTGGCCGCAGCTGGTGTCGGCACCATCGGGCTCATCGATAGCGATGTGGTGGATCTCACCAATCTTCAACGGCAGATTCTTCACCATACTTCGGACGTGGGCCGCCCCAAAGTCGTTTCGGGCAAAGAGAAGATTCAGGCGTTGAACCCCGACGTGCAAGTCTCGATGTACGAAGAGCGGCTGACAGCCGGCAATGCGTTGAAGATCGTCAGCGACTACGACGTCGTCATCGACGGGGTCGACAACTTTACGGCCAAGTTCCTCATCAACGATGCCTGTTTCTTTGCCGGAAAACCGTTGGTCCATGGCGGCATCCTCCGCTTCGATGGGCGCGTGACGACCATTGTGCCGAAGCAGTCTGCCTGTTATCGTTGCGTCTTTAAGACCCCACCGCCCGCTGGACTGGTGGCCTCCTGCCAGGAAGCAGGCGTGATCGGCGTATTAGCCGGCATCATTGGCACAATCCAAGCCACTGAGGCCTTGAAACTCATTCTGGGAATCGGTCATCCTCTCACGAACCGGCTCCTGGATTTCGATGCACGCAAGACGCAGTTCAGAGAAATCAAAGTGAAACGCAATCCTGACTGCGCGCTCTGCGGCGCACACCCGACGATTACTGAACTGTTCGATGACGGCGATCCGTTTGCCGGCTGTGCCGTCCGGCCGTAATTATTGATCTAGCAAGGTGGAATCGCCATGGCCACAATGAAAGCCCTAGCCTGTCGCGAGTGCGGAAAAGAATATCCGACGAAGGCGATCCATGTCTGCGAGATGTGCTTCGGCCCCCTTGAGGTGAAATACAACTACGACGAAATCAAGAAGAACATTTCCCGCAAGAAGATCCAGGACGGGCCACACAGTATCTGGCGGTATGCCGATCTCCTGCCTGTCGAAGGGCCGACCTTTCTCGGCCCGCATGCCGGGATGACCCCCCTGGTGCGCGCAAAAAATCTCGGCGCCTACCTCGGACTGGACGAGCTCTACATCAAGAACGATACGGTGAATCATCCCACGCTCTCGTTCAAAGATCGGGTCGTGGCCGTGGCCATCACCAGGGCTCGCGAATTGGGGTTTGAAACCATTGCCTGCGCCTCGACCGGCAATCTGGCCAATTCCGTCGCCGCCCATGCGGCTGCCGCAGGGATGCGCTGCTACGTGTTTATCCCTGGCGATCTAGAAGCCGCGAAGGTTCTCGGCAACTTGATCTACAAACCCAACGTGGTGGAGATCGAAGGTAATTACGACGACGTCAATCGCCTGTGCAGCGAGATCGCCGGCGAGCACGGCTGGGCGTTCGTCAACATCAACATCCGTCCCTACTATGCGGAAGGCTCGAAGACATTGGCGTTCGAGACCGTGGAGCAACTCGGCTGGCGCACGCCCGATCAAGCCGTCATCCCCATGGCATCGGGCTCCCTGCTGACGAAAATTTGGAAGGGCATCCACGAAATGAAGTACGTGGGATTGATCGATGAGGTCAGGACCAGGATCAACGGGGCCCAGGCCGAAGGCTGTTCGCCGATTTCCACGGCCTTTAAAGCAGGGCGCGACTTCTTCAAACCGGTGAAACCCAAGACCATCGCAAAGTCCTTGGCGATCGGTAATCCAGCAGACGGGTACTACGCCCTGAAGGCTACGGCAGAGAGCAAGGGCACCATGGACATGGTGACCGACGACGAGGTCGTGGACGGCATCAAGCTGCTTGCGCAGACTGAAGGGATCTTCGCCGAAACGGCCGGTGGTGTCACAATCGGTGTGCTGCAAAAGCTGGTGAAAAACGGCACGATCAAGAAAGGCGATCTTACCGTGGCCTACATCACCGGGAACGGCTTGAAAACTCAGGAAGCGGTGATCGATGCCGTCGGACGTCCGGTCCGCATTCAGGCAAGCTTAGTCGCCTTTGAAAAAACATTTAAAATGGGCAAGAACGGTGGTGGTGACGCATGATTAAAGTCCGTATTCCGACTCCGCTACGCCCGCTAACCAAGGGCCAGGGAGAAGTCGAAACGAAGGCCGCGAGCGTTCTTGATATGATCGAGGCGCTCAATACCGCGCATCCCGGCATTAAGGATCGCCTCTGCGACGATACGGGAGAGCTTCGCCGATTCGTGAATATCTACGTCAACGAGGAAGATATTCGATTCCTCAAGGGCAAAGAGACCTCTCTCAAAGACGGCGACGAAGTCTCGATCGTGCCCGCCATTGCGGGAGGCACATCATGCCGAATGTGAAAGTGCACGTGCAGTTTCCAGAAGACAAGATCAAAGAACCAGTCATCTATCAGATTGGGCACGAATATAAGGTCGTCACCAATGTCCGGCGAGCCGACGTTCGTGAAACCACCGGATGGATGGATCTTGAACTGACCGGCGACAGCACAGAAATTGACCGAGCGATCGTGGGCCTCCGCAAGAAAGGCGTCATCGTCGACCCGATCGAATTGAACGTAGTGGAATGAGTCGGCGTGAAAGGTTAGACGAAGCAGCTCGACAGGACCTTTCACGTTTCACATTTTACGTCTCACGGGACTCGTATGGAACTTACCGAACAACAGATTCAACGATACAGCCGGCAGATTATTCTGAGCGACGTAGGGGGCAAGGGCCAGATGAAGCTGACCAAAGCGAAAGTCTTGCTCATCGGCGCTGGAGGGCTTGGATCGCCTGCCGGGCTCTATCTCGCTGCCGCCGGTGTCGGCACCATCGGTCTGGTCGATGGCGATGTCGTCGATCTCTCGAATTTGCAACGGCAAATCCTGCACTCCACGGCCACAGTCGGTATGCCGAAAGTCGAGTCAGGCCGCAAAACCCTGTCGGCGATCAACCCGGAGATCACGATCAAGACCTATCACCAAAACGTCGACAGCGACAATATTCTTTCGCTCGTCGCCCAGTTTGACATGGTACTGGACGGATCCGACAACTTTGCGACACGGTTTCTCGTGAATGACGCCTGCTTCTTTGCCAAGAAGACGCTCATTTCCGCGAGCATGTTCCGGTTCGAAGGACAACTGACAACCATCAAGCCCCATGCCGGCTATCCCTGCTACCGCTGCCTTTATCCGGAACCGCCGCCGGCTGGGCTCGTTCCGAATTGCCAAGAAGCCGGCGTCTTAGGAGCCCTCGCTGGGACCATGGGCATCCTTCAAGCATCGGAAGCGATCAAGGAAATTCTCGGCATCGGTGAAACCCTGGCCGATCGCCTGCTGATCTACGACGCGCTGGAGATGAAATTCAGAAAAGTTGGACGCCCCAAAGACCCGGCCTGCCCGCTCTGCGGCCCGAACCCAAAGATCAAAAATCTCAGCATGGACTATGCTGTCAGCTGCACCATTTAACTATCGTGTCTGATCTCATCATCCCTCAATCGATCCTCGACGACATGGTGGCCCACGCTAGGGAACTCGATCCTTACGAATGTTGTGGGCTCCTGGCTGGGACCAACGGCACCGTCACACATGTTTACCGGATCAAAAATATCGTGGCACTCGAAGGCGCTGAGAAATTGTCGTCCTTTGATCCGGCAAAGGTGGCTCATTTGGAGCGCCTATCACCGGCCGAACGGGCCGAGATTGCCTTCGTGATGGACATGCAGGATTTTTCCGTTGCCAAGAAGGATATTCGAAACAAAGGGCTTGACCTACAAGTGGTCTACCACTCCCATCCCCACGACCCGGCTCGCCCCTCTATCACCGACATCAAGATTGCCACTGACTACGAAGAAATCTGGCCAAAGATCAACCTGCCCATCCCCGCCTATCTGCTCATCTCCCTCATGGAGAAATCGAAGCCGGATATCCGCGGATACTGGATCAAGGGTGGGAATGTCACGCAGGCGCACATCACGACTACGATCTAGCAGGATGCTGAAAAAGTCCGCCAGCTTCGTTCTCACCTCGAAAGCATCCTCAACGTAGCCCAGAGGCTACGCCTCCGGTGCTTCCATCGGCTGCGGCCTTGCTGGACGAACTTTTTGAGCATCCTGTGAGAATGTTCTCCTTTGTGCCACACCTCCTAAGCGTCCAGCTCTATCGTACAGCAATATTTTTCCCCACAGTGTGCTAGCAATGCTCAGGAAGCACCCCCCACGTTCGACACTTTCTGAATTGTTTCCCCTTGGCCCTGGTGCGATAATGATTTCCTGATTGACCTCATACGCAGGAGTGCTCGCCATGTTAGACATGCGTACGATTCTTCTCGCTCTCTTCTCCAGCTTCTTCTTGCTCGGCCTACTTGCCTCCCCTAGCGTTGCCGAGGACAAAGGTTTCTACAGCCCCGTCATTCAAGTCGATACGGGAAACTACCGAATCTTGATCTCCACGTTTGGGTCCGTGTTCTGGATCGATGTTCCAGATCCCGCCAAGCCGCACCTGGAAAAACTCCCGGTATCAGGCCTCGTGGATTTCGTCGTCGAAATGAGAGAAAACGGGCAAGCGCCCCTGCTGAAGACCTGGAAAGTAAAGTCCGGGGAGACAAACTGCAAATACTTCGATGGGAAAACCTGCCGGTAATGTCCGAAGAAAAGAGCATATAGCGTATGGCTGATAGCAAGTGCAAAAGAAGCAGGACTTTCCTTGTCCTTGCTATCAACTATTCGCTATGAGCTCCTGCTTCCTGCCACCAGGTATAAGCCACTAGCCCGCATAATCATGACGGGTTCGTGGCAAAATGGTGGAGTGGCGCGCGACTTGCGTGACGTGTGAGCCGGACAACGGTTCGAGGTTTTCGGAACTTCGAACCCTGAGCTTCGAGTCCCACCAGTCTCACCCGTATTGCTAGAACCAGGCATTGGCGATTGTAGCGAAAGCGCTCATGAATAATGCTGGCTACACACACAGTCCCACCATGTCAATCGGTTGTCGAGTCCAAGCTGGACGCGCCTTCTGGATTTGCATGGGCATGCAAGCAGCGCAGGAGGTTGATTCGCCATCAATGGCCTACGTTATTCATTCAGGATTTCAGGCAAGATGACAAGCAAGTCTGTGGCAAAGAACATGATTGATCGGCCGAGGACAGCGGGACATGCCCTGGCGCCGATCCTTACACCGCATGGGCGTTTGCTGTTGGTGAGCGACGAGACCGATGCCCCCTCGCTCACGCCTGATCTTTCGCACCG
>DATHTZ010000017.1:0-9372 GCA_035462675.1 Nitrospiraceae bacterium
GGGGTGAAGGGTGAGGCGATGACACAAGAATGAACACGTATCATGATGCCCCCTAACTCCTTACCCTCACCCCGTACTGGTTTCAAGCGCACACGGCACCATGACCGCGTCTTTCATTCCGTGAATCACTTTCTTATCCGCCGGGCAGATGGTGGCCAGGATACCAGCCAGTTCGGTCTTTTCGCCACTCACGAAATAATAAGGTGAGAGCCTGGCGCGGCCCGACATCCGGCTCATCTCGCCGCTTACCGGATCGAAGTAGTCCAGTTCATACAGGCGGCCCTTGTGAAACTCCTGCAAAATATAGGGTGTGCGAGGAAAGGATGCCATGGCTCTGTCGATTGCCCCGGCCCATTCGCTTTGCGGCATATCGTGTCCAACCGACACCCCTCGGCTGCCCCATGCGAGCTCAGAAAACCCCGATGGCTTGATCACGAAGTGCCGTTCTTTCTGGGTTGCCGTCGCCAAATCGTGCCAGTTCATCACGCTCCGTCCACCGATCGCCAAGCCCGGAATTGCCGCGGACGGAGGGATCGGCGCAGGATCGAGAATCCAGGTGCGCGGCATGATGGTGGTCAGGTGCAGGAAGACGTCCCGGTTCAATGCCTGCTCCCAGAATGGTCGCAAGGCTGGATGATGGAGGAGGGCAAAGGCGAGCTTTTCTTCCAGCGCCGGCTTGTACGGTGGCGTGACAGCGACTCGGTCCTTCTTGATCGCATATTGGACAAGTTCGGATTTGGGAATGTTCAGGAGGTCGAATAACTCATAGAAGCGATAAATCAAGGCGATCGGCTGGTCCATTCCTTCACCGATGGCCCGAAGGCCTTCTTCGGTGAATCGAATATGACGGGGTTCCACGCAGTAGACATCGAGACCGATCGCGCGAAGCCGGGCCGCGAGCCACGTCATTTCAGGCCGATAGTCTTTGGCTTCTTCCGACATCAGAATAGCGATGCATCCACTATGCTGGGCGAGCTGGGCTGTCACCATGGCCGCAAATCCCCGTACCATCCCCTCGGATCCTCCCACGAGTGTGAGATCATCCCCAGTTTCTATTTCAGCATAGAGCGCTGAGAGGCATGCGGTTATCCCAATCCCCCCAGGGACTGAGTCGAGCTCGGTGATCACCATGCCGTCTTGGGTGGGGATGATATCCGGTCGGATGACTGCGGGAAGCTGGTCGCGAAACCGTTTCATCCGGCTGTATGTCAGCAGACCTTCCGGCTTTCCTTGGTCGAGGTAACCTGCGATCCAGGCCGGTTGGAGGCCACGTACACTGTCGGCATAGAGGCGGTTCAGGGCTCGATAAAAAGAGAGGAGCTGCGGTCCGAGCTGGTGGAAAAAGTCTAACTGATCTTTCGTGAGAGGGAACGGGGTGACGGCAATACGCCAGGTCGTCGTGGTTGCGGTTATTTTGGGGGCTGAAGCCTGCCCAGGCAGTGCTGGAAAGAGCCCAGCTTGGCTTAGCTGGTCGCGGATGATTGCGCAGCGGTGTAGGAGGTCGGAGGTAGCCAAGTCAGACAGGGACAGTATCCGTGTGAATGAGTGCCTCTCACGGGAGGCTGAAGAACTGTAACACGGGTTTTCGGAGCGTACAAGAGGCGAGGGGAGTGGGAAGGCATGACTCGCTATACGCACGCAGGCTTTCCCGCCCTCTCTATGACGAAGATTGCCGCATCGGGAGCGACCATGAGTTCCAGTGGCACAGACGCAAGGACAGGAATATTGTGGCGTGTGTTGAGAAGGGAACCGGTGAAAAAAATAGCATCCCCCTTGGGAACCCCTGCGGAATAGTGCTAGTATGGCCGCACATCGAACGGATTCCTTCTATGCCTGCATGTACCGATGATCTGGTAGGTGTTGTGATGACACCACCGATCGCGCTCCCACAACTCGTGCCGAGCCGTACCTGTCTCCAGTGCGACGTCTGTTGTCGGTTCCCGGACCCCGATAGCCCCCTCCGTCCATATTTTACCGAAAACGAAATCGCCCGGGCCCTGGCTGCGGGCGTTGAGGCAACGGCCTTTCCCAATCGGCGAGGCTCACAAGTAATCCTGGTTCCCGCTCCTCATGGAGATGGGTATCTCTGCCCGGCATTCGATTCGGAAACCTCGACCTGCCGCATCTATGAGCAGCGTCCCCTCGACTGCCAGCTCTATCCCCTGGCGCTGATGTGGGATGAGCCGCATGACCAGGTGTTGTTAGGATGGGATACAAAATGCCCCTTTATGCGAGAAGAGATTCCGGGGGAGATTCAGCGTCATGCCGACCGAGTGATGGCCTTGCTCAATCGACCGGGCATCCGCGACCACATTGTCGCGCATCCTCGCCTCATTGGGCGGTTTCAAGAGGATGTGGTCGTACTGGCCCATCTTCCGCGCCTCACCATTGCCGTGGTCAGTCAGTGCGGGCCTGCACCGCTGCATCGGTTCACACTGGACGATATTCCTCACATGACGACGGCCTTGGATCGGTCAGGGTGGTGTGGCGCTCAGTCGCTCGCAGCCTACTCGTCGGTCTATCATTACATGTGGAATGGATTACTGGCCTATTGGTGGATGGAGCTTCAAGGGGTTTTTTGCCTCTTCGCGCAATCGTCGGACGGCTGGTTCATGCCCCTGCCGCCGATCGGGACCGGCCCGATCGGCGCACCCCTGTCGGTCGCGATGGGGCTTCTGCGGCGTTGGAACGGCGACTCGCCGGTCAGCCGAGTCGAGAATGTGCCCGCTCAGTTAGTACCGGAGTTGGAACAGCTGGGATATCGTGTGACGCCCAAGGAACCGGACTATCTGTATCGCGCGGCGGACCTCGTATCTTTGGCGGGCGACCGGTATAAATCTCAACGCGCTCTGTGCAATCGATTCGAACGAGAGCGATCTTTCGAGGTAGACGCCTATCAGGTCAGCGACCGCCAGGACTGTCGCGCCCTCCTTGCGGATTGGTCGCGGCAGAAGCGAGTGGACGAGCTTGAATCGTTTGGGGTGATGTTATTGGCCGATGCGGCATCGGCTCACGAAATCGTTTGGTCGCAGGCGTCGGCCCTTCGACTTGTGGGGAAGGTCGTCAGGGTTCACGGTCGGCTGTGCGCCTATACCTTCGGCTATTGGTTGACGAGTGCAACATTCTGTGTCCTCTTAGAGGTCACGGACCGTACCTATCCAGGTCTGGCGCAGTACCTATTTCGTGAGACCTGTCGGATGGCCCTAGCGGAAGGGGCCGAGTATATCAATGCGATGGATGATGCGGGCCTTTCTGGGTTGCGCGCATCGAAGCAGGCCTATCATCCCGCCTTGCTGATTTCCAATTTCGTTGCAGCTCCGGCGCGTGAACCATGAAAACCTCAACGGCCATATCAGTCCGCGACCCTCGCCGCTATCGGTGGTTGCCTTATCTCCTGATCGGCATAACCCTATGTGCAATTCCAGCCGGTATCGTCCTGATTCGGTTCATCGAACATCGTTTTGTAGAGGCGATGGGAGGAGAACTCAAGCTGGCTGCGGCAGAAGTGGCCGAGAAACTCGATCGGATGCTGTTCGAACGCCAAGGTGATGCATTCATGATGGCTCGAACCATTTCGTTGCGAACCTCCGATCAGAAATATCTCTCCGAGTATCTGAAGTGGATGAAGACGACGTATATCCCGACCTACCAGTCGTTAGCGGTCACGGACGTTCAGGGTACTGTCGTGGCGGCGACGGAGCCCTCGCTGCTCGGACGCGACTATAGCCGTACGGCATCGTTTATCGCTGCACGTGCAACGCGACGACTCGACATTACCGACGTCGCGGGACTGGAGGCGGAGAGTGGCGGCGATACGATCGCGTTTACGGCTCCGATTCTCGACGCCCACAGTACATTCCAGGGCGTTGTGACTTCGTGGGTGGGGGTCCCATTTTTGGAGGAGGTTACCGCCAGGACCGTTCGTTCACTTGAAGCTCGACCAGGGATGGGAGGGCGAGTCGAGTATCAAATGCTCACGAAGCAGGGCAAGGTGTTTGTCGACTCGGATGTGCCCCACAAAGGGGACATCAATTTCGAAGAGATCAGGTCCCCTTCGGTGCTGCAGAGCGAGGCCGGTGCATCAGGGTTTATCGAGGAAGAGCATCTGCGCCGACATGTCCAGGTAGTGACCGGCTATGCGCAGACCAAAGGCTTTGAAGGATTTCCTGGGCTGGGCTGGTCGATCTTGGTGCGAATGGATCGACGGGACATCCTGGCGCCTATTCATGACTACTTCTGGAAAGTCGGGATCGCAGGCGGGGTGATCTGGGTTCCCATTATGGGGTTGTTGCTTTGGGCTACGACACGATTGCGCACAGAACATCGGCAGGCACGACAGGAAAGTGCCTGGGCCAAAGCCGCTGAAGCCGCGTTGCTCCAGAGTCAGGAACGAAATCGGGCCATCGTCGACACCGCGCTTGACGGGGTGATCACCATCGATTCGACCGGGCTTGTGACCGATTGGAATGCGCAGGCCACGACAATTTTCGGGTGGTCCCGCGAGGACACGCTGGGACGGGCTCTTTCTGATACCATCATTCCTGAGCGGGATCGTCAGGCGCACGAGCATGGCATCCGTGAATTTCTTCGAACAGGAGCTGGAGCGATCTTAAACCGCCGGATTGAAATTGTCGCCAGACACAGGGACGGGCGGGAGTTTCCCGTTGAGCTGGCCGTGTCACCGGCGAAAATTGGGGATGCGTACATCTTCAGTGCCTTTATCAGGGACATCACTGAGCGCCGCCGGGCTGAACGGCGTCTCGTATGTCAGTATGCCGTGACCCGAGCGCTCTCCGAGGCGACGACCCTGGAAGAGGCGGTTCCGAAAGTCCTCCAGGCCGTCGGGGAGACACTGGAATGGGATCTGTGCGTGTTCTGGCGGGTGGACAAGGAGAGCGGGGTGCTGCGCTGTCTTGATCTGTGGAGTGTCCCCTCCGTGCTGGCCGACCCCTTTATCCAAGACACTTGGCAGCGTGTGCTTCCACGCGGCCAGGGTTTGCCTGGAGGTATTTGGGCCAGTGGCAAGTCAGCCTGGGCGACGGATGTCGTGATGGGTACCAATTCCCCTTCTGGAGCGCAGGCTCGACAAGTTGGGTTCCATGGGACGTTTGGATTTCCTATTTTCGTAGGGAGTGAAATCGAGGGAGTCATCGAATTCTGCAGCCGCCAGGTGCAGAAGCCGGATGACGAGTTGTTGAAGATGCTGGAAGACATCGGTCTCAAGATCGGCCAATTTGGCGAGGGAGCCCGCACGGAGGTGGTATTACGGGAAACCGAGGCGCAATTGCGACAGGCACAGAGGATGGAGGCGGTGGGACGGTTGGCCGGCGGCATGGCGCACGATTTCAATAATCTTCTCACGGTGATTCGAGGATACAGCGATTTGCTGCTGGGCCGCTTGGGACCGACCGACGCTATGCGGAAAGATACGGAAGAGATCAAGAAGGCGGCGGACCGGGCCACCGGGCTGACCCGTCAATTGCTGTCGTTCAGCCGCCGTCAGTTCGTTGAGACGAGAGTCCTCGATCTCAATGCCCTCGTGACCAATATGGACGGTATGCTGCGGCGTCTCATTGGTGAAGATATCGTTGAATTCAGCGCGGAGCTCGATCCGTCGACTTGTGCCATTAAGGCGGATCCCGGACAGATCGAGCAGGTCATCATGAACCTGGTGGTCAATGCGCGTGATGCGATGCCCAAGGGCGGGCGCCTGACGATCGAAACCCGAAACGTGACGATTGGGGAAGAGATACGCTTAGATGCCGTGGGAGTTGCGCCGGGATCGTATGTGTTGCTGGCGGTTCGTGATACCGGCTACGGGATGGACGCTGAGGTTCGGTCGCATCTGTTCGAGCCGTTCTTCACGACCAAGGAAAAAGGGAAAGGGACGGGATTGGGACTTTCGACCGTCTATGGCATTGTCAAGCAGAGCGGGGGAAGCATTACAGTAGAGAGTACTCTTGGTCAGGGCGCAATATTTCGGATCTTTTTCCCACGGGTCGAACAAGAGGTCCTGGAGGTGCGGTCGGGTGTTGAAGCGATGGCTCCGATATCTGGCCGCGAAACGATCCTCTTGGTCGAGGATGAGCCGGCGGTTCGCGGTCTCGTGCATGAGACATTGCGGCTCCATGGCTATACGGTGCTGGTCGCGCGCCATGGCATCGAGGCCCTCCTCGCCAGCGCAAAATGCGTGGGGTCCATCCATCTGTTGTTGACGGATGTGGTCATGCCACAAATGAGTGGACCTGAAGTCGCAGAAAAGATCCTGATTGCTCGACCAGATATTAAAGTGCTCTACATGTCGGGCTATCCTGACCATCCGGTGTTTGACCAAGACGGCGTGAGCCCCCAGATGGGATTCCTGCAGAAGCCGTTCTCACCCCCCGTGCTGGTACAAAAAGTACGCGAAGTTTTGGACGGTGTGAAAGCTGTCTAGCAGGGGGTGGGGAGGGAGTGGCCAGGTGCCCTTCTTGCTCGCAGAACGCGTACGGTGAAACAGTGCTCGTTCGATGCGCGCAGTAAAGGGCAGCCTTGGCCACTCCCTCTAAGATAGGTATGAGAAATCGGAAGGCCTCCTGCTTGTCAGTGTTCTGATATCCCTGCCAGATCGCTTGATCTTCAGCCTCGGTTCCGTTTATCGTGCGTGGATCGAACCAGATAAACCAAATAGATGAGACAGGCCAGAGAAATACAGTGATGCAGCAAGGACGAGAACTCGACATCGGGAACTATCGAATTACAACAGAGCCGTTCTATGCGGAGGTCCGTGGCGAGATCGGGTTGTTCACGATCGCCGCGAACAGCAAAATGCCGGTCATGCTCAAGGGGCCGACCGGGTGCGGCAAGACCCGATTCGTTCAGCATATGGCCTACCGCCTTGGCCGTCCGTTGATTACAGTGGCCTGCCACGAGGATCTCACTGCCTCCGATCTTGTGGGACGGTATCTGCTCAAGGGCCAAGAGACCGTCTGGGTCGATGGGCCGCTGACGCTTGGTGTGAAGTATGGCGCGATTGTCTATTTGGATGAAATCGTTGAGGCGCGGAAGGATACGACGGTCATCATCCATCCCCTGAGCGACGATCGCCGCTTCCTGCCGATTGAAAAAAAAGGTCAGATTCTCGAAGCGGCCGACGACTTCCTCCTGGTGATTTCCTATAACCCCGGGTACCAGAGCGTGCTCAAGGATTTGAAGCAAAGCACGAAGCAGCGCTTCATGGCGATTGAGTTCGACTATCCGGCGCCTGACGTCGAAACCACCGTGGTCGAGCGGGAGGCGGGGGTTAGCCGTGATCTTGCGGCCGGGTTGGTCAAACTGGGCGGAAAGGTACGGAACCTCAAGAACCATGGCTTGGAAGAAGGGGTCAGCACCAGATTGCTGATCTATGCCGGGACACTCATTCGGCAAGGTGTGGCGACCGACCGAGCCTGCGACGTTGCGATTGCCCGCCCGATTACCGACGATCCCGATATGCAGCGCAGCATTCTGGAATTGGTCAAGGCCATCTTCTGATTCCTTCGCGGTTGTTCCCTCTCACGGATGAACTCGCTGATTGTACGGGACACCAAAGACGGAGCGATCCTGACCGTTCATATCCAACCAAAAGCTTCTACCACAGAGTGTGTGGGCATTCACGGCGACGCGATCAAAATTAGAGTGGCCGCTCCACCGGTCGATGGCGCCGCCAATGATGAATTGATTCGATTTTTAGCCCGCCAATTTTCGATTCCTTCTACATCGGTGCAGATTCACTCCGGCGCAGGCGGACGGCATAAACGTGTGCTCGTCAAAGGGATTACCGCGCAGATGGTCATGGCCCGTTTAAACCTAGGAAATGGGAAGGAGCCGACAAAGCCATGAGACACAAAGGTCTGTCCATCGTCGGGGGATCATTGTTACTTGTCGCCTGTTCGACAGCGCATCCTATTCTGTATCCTAATGCGCATATGCAGTCGGTGGGGAAAGAAGTTGCTGAGAAGGATGTCGAGGCTTGCCGGCAATCAGCAGAATCTGCCGGGGCTGAGGAAGGTAGTGGCAAGGCTGGTCGTGTCGCGACCGGCACTGCAGTAGGGGCTGGAGTCGGTGCAGCAGCGGGGGCGGTCGGTGGAGCCATTTCCGGCTCGGTAGGCAGCGGTTCCATGATCGGAGCAGCGACCGGAGCGGTGTGGGGATTGCTGACCGGACTCTACCATGCCTTTGCTGGTCCGTCACAACCGAATCAGGCCTATACCAACTTTGTGAATCGATGTCTGCAAGAAAAGGGGTATGAGGTGACGGGATGGCAGTAGGGGACGGCTGGGACGGAGGGGGGACCTCTGTGCTCGCGGAACGCGCACGCTCAGAAGGTGCTCGCTTGGGTGAAGAGCGCGTCTTGGCGCGCTCGGGTGGGCGAGTGAGAATGGGGCGCGCAGTACAGGGCTCTTTCTCCTTGCCAGCATGACAGGGTGGAAGAGGTATAAACGAAGAGATGGTCGCTGACGCAGACGAGCAGTGGTAGTGCCTTGACTTGTTAGGCGAGAAAAAGGAAAAGCATGAGTCGATTACGGGTAAAGGGACATTGTGTCGTTGTGCTGTTAATGTGTCTTAGTCTTGTGGCTTGTGCGGGGCCGGAGCCGTTGTTACGGTCGAATGCGAAATCCCAACTGCAGGGGAGGGAGGCGACGAAGCTTGAAGTGATTATCTGTCAGCAGAAGGCTGAGGCGGCCGGGTTGAAGCCCGGCACCGGTAGCCGAAGTGGCAACGTAGCAGCTGGAGCCGGGTTGGGTCTGATCAGTGGCGCCGTGGTGGGGGCATCGACTGGACTCATTGGTGGTGTGCCGGGTGTGACGATTGGGGCGGCAGTCGGAGGCGCGCTCGGTGTCATCATCGGTTCAGTGGGCGGCGCCTACAGGCCGCTGGAGCCGGACCCTCCATACGCCGATGTGGTGGTGCGGTGTTTGATTGAAAAGGGATATGATGTGAGTGGCTGGCAGTGAGGGGGAGGTCTCACAGCCAGGGCATCCCTTTGCTCCCGGAACGCGCGCCCTGAGAAGGGCCTCGTTCGACGGCCGCAGTCAGGATTACCCTGGCTGCGAGACCTGAGAGAGCAACAAGAGAAGAACCCGGAAAAGCTCAAAAGGTGCTCGGTGGTCGCGCGCAGTAGAGACGTCGCTCGTCTCTGTAGGTAAGACTAATCGTCCTCTATCGCGCAGAAAAGATACAAATAGATAGTTGGGCTGACTCCCAGAATGGATCATAGTGAAGAAGACAGTATTCGTATCATCAACGTTTGAAGATCTTGCTGACCACCGGCGAGCGGTCTGGCAAGTCTTGAAGGATTTCAACGTTGTTGTAAGAGGCATGGAGGAGTTTGGTGCAAGACCGGAAGCACCC
>DATHTZ010000018.1:0-3973 GCA_035462675.1 Nitrospiraceae bacterium
AGCCGGATTGGTCACATGATGGTCGACATATTATATTCACCCGCTACCAGAAGGACGCCATCGAGTTGTGGCAACTCGATCTGCAAACCCGCACGGAAGTCGCGCTAACCTCGCATGGCGATATCAATCTCGAACCGCGCTATTCACCCGATGACCGCCAGGTCGCCTTCGTTTCCACTGCTGACAGTGGCCATTTCAATCTCTATCTCGCAGAGGTTGCTGACAATCGGTTGAGCGGCGCGAGACGTTTGGTGCCTGAACACACCAGCAACGTCTATCGCTATTACTACGCCACAACCGACCATGCGATCAATCCTTCTTGGACTCCCGATGGTCAACGCCTGTTGTTCGTCTCGAATCGGGAAGTCGCTTATGGAACAGGTGATATCTGGTGCGTGGCTGTGAACGCGCCACAAGATCTGAAAAAAATCTTTAGTGAAGAAACAGCGTGGCGCACGCAACCGCAAGTCGCACCGGATGGCAGGCGGGTTCTGTTCAGCAGTTATCACGGTCGCCAGTGGCAACAGCTCTGGCTGACGACCATGCAGGGTGCCGCACCGTTCCCATTGACCTTCGGTGACTTCGATAGGACTCAAGCGCGCTTTTCGCCAGACGGCACTCGGATTGGTTATATCAGTAACGAGGACGGCAATACCTCGCTCTGGATCCAGGAAGTCCTCGGCGGCGCGCGGACTCGCATCACTGCAGCGCAACGGCATTACCTAAAAGAGGTCGGTCGCCTCCAGTTGAGTGTGCGTGACGAGCATGGCCAAAAAGTGCCGGCCCGAGTGAGTGTGATTGCTGCCGATGGCCGCGCTTACGCGCCCGACAACGCGTGGATGCATGCCGACGACGGTTTTGATCGCAGCCTGCAACCGTTCGAAAACCATTACTTCCACTGCCCGGGTGAATGCACCGTGACCCTACCGACTGGCGATGCGCAGTTGCAGGTCTCTCATGGCCTCGACTACGCCATCGCGGAACGGCGAGTCGGCATCACGAAAGACGGCAATACGATGACAATCGCGCTCAAGCCGCTGCGGTTACCGGCGCAATATGGCCACTTCGCTAGCGCGGACCTGCATGTGCACATGAATTATGGCGGGCACTATCACAACACTCCGTTAAATCTGATCGAACAGGCACGTGCCGAACATCTAGACGCCGTCTACAACCTGATCGTCAATAAGGAAGAACGCATTCCCGATATCGCGCAGTTCACTACCCGGCCGCTGCGTAAAGACGACGTGCTACTGATGCAAGCACAGGAATTTCATAGCAGCTACTGGGGACATCTAGGTCTGCTCGATCTGGATAATCATTTCCTGACCCCGGATTTTGCCGCTTATCGGGAATCGGCTTTGGCCAGTCCCTATCCGCACAATGGTGTGATCGCTGGCCTGGCCCACGCGCAGCATGGTTTGGTCGGTTATGCGCATCCCTTTGATGCCCCAGTCAACCCCGACAAGGATCCGGAACTTAGTAATGGCTTGCCGGCCGATGTTGCCCTCGGCAACGCAGATTATTATGAGCTCGTCGGTTTCTCCGATCACCGTTCCACCGCCGACATATGGTATCGCCTGCTCAATCTTGGTTTTCGTATCCCAGCCGGCGCAGGTACCGACGCAATGGCGAACTACGCTTCGTTACGCGGTCCGGTGGGCATGAATCGGGTATTCATCGCCATTGTCGGCGAGACCACCCCAGAAAAGTTGCATTCGGGTCTGAAACAGGGTCGGACCTTCGTC
Source organism: Nitrospiraceae bacterium (assembly GCA_035462675.1). Taxonomy (GTDB): domain Bacteria; phylum Nitrospirota; class Nitrospiria; order Nitrospirales; family Nitrospiraceae; genus Palsa-1315. The sequence continues at coordinate 1,749 of DATHTZ010000018.1, forward strand.
ACTAACGGGCCCTTACTTGGTTTGGAGATCGATGGCAAACATCCGGGGGATGACATTACACTGATCAAGCCGACGACACTGCCGTACCACGTATCTCTGCGGTCCATCGTGCCGATCGATCACTTCGAGTTGATCTTCAACGGTCGCGTTATCGCCAGTCATCATCTTAATGGGGCGCACACACAAGCCGATGTCAGTGAAAGGGTTGAGATTCCGGCCAGCGGTTGGTTGGTCCTGCGCGCCTGGAACGATCACTCAAACCCGAAGATCCAGGACATCTATCCTTATGCCAGCACGAGCCCGATCTACGTAACAGTTGATCAAAAGCTGCCCCGCTCGCCAGCGGACGCCGCCTATTTTGTCAGCTGGCTCGATCGCGTGATCGCTGGGGCAACGGCGCGGAGCGACTACAACAGCCCGCAAGAGAAGCAGAACACATTGCAATACTTGAACGCAGCGCGCACGGTCTTTCAAGCGAGCACACGGTAAGAGCCAGAGCCAGCCTTTGGTGTGATTTGAAGCAAGAGGAGTAGAGTAAAGAGGCAGTCCCGAAAACATCAGGGCTGCCTCTTCGTTAACCTAACTAACCGAGAGAACTAGAATCGCTTCTTTAGCCCGACGTACCAGAACCGGCCTTTGATGGTTGCTAACGCCTCGTCGTAGCCGTTCTCGAAGTTGCCAGCCACAAACGGTGGGTCTTCATCCGTCACGTTCTGCATACCAAGCGTGAGCGTGGTGTTGTTAAGCCACCATTTCCAGTTGCTGCAGCCGTACTCGGCCGTAGATACTGGGACAACATTCTTCTCTTTGGCGTCGTGCGTCTTCACGTTCTTGCCCCCGTCCTTGGCAAAGCCAGGCACTTCAGCCGCAGCGGGCGGTGGAAGGTTAAACGTGTAGTTCAAGATCAAGTCCAGCGTGGTCCATGGGTTCACCTTGCGCGCGCGGTTAGGAAGGTCACCGCTTCTGGGCTCTTGAGGCTTACTTGCTAAAGTAAGGTCGAAATTGTCGTCTTCAAATTGGCCGGTCCAGTGGACTACGGCACCAACATCCAAACCACCAGCCCAAGTGTCAGCCGGGCCGTCGTAAAAGATGCTGAAATTGGCCCGGTGCCATGGCAATGAATTGGTCAGAGTAAACGACGTGGACTGGAATTGGCCGTTTATGCCAAATCGTTTATTCTCCGGGGTAGGTTGAAGCTCAGCCCGGGACAGCCAGGTGCCATTGACCGTCGTCGTTAACCTTCCAAGGTCTCCGTGCCCAAAGATCGAAGAGTCGAGAATATAGATCGCTTCGTAGTCCAAGCCCTCGAAGATTGCCCCGGCAATATTTGCGCTAGGATCCTGAACCAGAATCACTGGACCGAATTCGCCACCAGGCGGCGGCGCACCACGAGTGACCAAAGCGTCAAAAGGTGCGCGATTGCTGTTCTGGATAATGAATTGCGCGCCGAGGGAGGCCACAATGTCGCGCATGTCAATATGCCACCAGTCAGCACTCAAGGTCAGACCTTTGATCCATTTCGGGCCGTACACGGCACCGTAGGTCCATTCATACGCCACTTCCGGATGCAGGAACGGGTTTCCAGCAATGCGTTCCTCCACCTGGTCTTGAGTCTTGAATGCGGGGGGATTTGTAACAGTAAACGGATCCACGACGGACGGGAAGTCCTGCGTGCCTGCGGGTGTCAGCTCTCCCAGTGTCGGCGCGTGAAACGCCTCGGTATAACTCCCACGTAGGGTCAGCGCACCGATATACTTCGGATCAAGCGGCTGCCAGCGCACCGAGACCTTCGGCTTCTGCGCGTTATATGTGGAGTGTGCCGCCGGTTGAAACGGAACTAAGACTGTCGAAGTGTTGCTGCTGCCCCACTCCTCGCGCTCGGCGAAGTCCACCTCCAAGCTATAGAAGCCGGGGAAGTTCCACGTTGGGCTGGTAAATGGCACCCTTACTTCCTCGTAGACTCCCCACACATCGCGATTGACCCGGAAGCTTTGCCCATCCACCGAACCAATCGTTTCAAACGTGTTATTGAGCGCGTCACGATCGCGGGTGAACCTCGGCGCGTCGTACTCGCCACCGATCGCAAAGGAGACCGGACCGGCGGGAAGATTGAACAGGTCGCCGTTGAAAGTCAGATAACCTATCGGCAACTCATACTCGCCGGTATTTTGCAGATTCACATAAACTCCTGCCCTAGCCGTCTTGGTGTTGTTAGAACTGATATT
>DATHTZ010000019.1:0-1958 GCA_035462675.1 Nitrospiraceae bacterium
GGACTCCGAACTATTCTGGTCTGGCTTATATGACGCACCGAACCGGCTTTTCGGCGCGTGGGAAGTCTACGCAGCACCGGGTGAGGAAAAATCCATCGATCTTCACCCTGAATTGGGTGATGTCACCCAGTTCCTTAGTTCGAAGGGCACGGTGGCGAGGGCTCTGTCGAAGGATCAGGCCGTTGTGTATCGTTTTGAGGGGACTGTCTTACGAAATGTCACGCGCCAGTACCGGCGGAGTATTCCAGCGGAATGGCTGAGCGTGCGTCCTCGAATGGTCAACGCTGGGCTGGCTGTGTACGCCGAGGATCTCGGGGCAGGCTGGTACCCGATCGATGGGGACTGGAGATGGATGTCGAGGCGTGGTGAGGTGCACCTGGCGGCGCCGGAAGCAGCGGGCGAGCGGTTGCTGGTGTCCGGGTTCTGTCCTGATTCAATTCTAGACAAGCCGCTGCACCTTACAGTAAAGGCCGACGGCGTCACGTTGGGCACACTGGAGATTTCACACTTAAACTCCACATTCGAAACCACCTTCCCTCTTCCCAAGAGCGTCTTGGGAAAGGGCGGGATGTTGGTGGAGCTGTTGGTGGATCGTACCGTGACGCTGGCTGGGGACGGTCGGGAGCTGGGCTTGGTATTCGGCAAGATCGGGCTCCGATAGCGCATACAATGATTTTCCATCTTGATTAATTTTTATCCTTTCTTGAGAAGAAGTACGAATTCGTGAAACATCCTCTCAAGAAACGCGTCTCTACGAATGCGCTGTTAAAGAATGGCATTGCATTGGCCGATAGGGTGCAGTATGCTGGCAAGCCAATGCAGGGCCGGCAGGGCGAGACGAACTTTGAAATTAGGACCCGCAAGTTGGGTTTGATGAGCGGCGGACGAGAGTGGCCGCGAAAGTCCCAAGGATGGGATCGGGGGTGCCGAAAAAGTTGGCACTTGAATTGCTGGGATGTGATATCCTAGCGGATTGCCGCAGCCGGGATAGGATTTGGGACTAGTAGGAAGAGCTTACTAGGGATTGCTTATATTAAGAATGTTGAGCGCTTGGCGCTCAGATGTTGAAACTATTAGGGCATCTCCAACGTCAGTTCCGGTGATACAGAGCGAGAAGAACAAAAATACGACAACTGGGAGACAAGACAATGACCAAGACGGAGCTAAACAAGTACAAGCAAATCCTGGAAACCAAGCTGACTGAATTGTCGCAGGCCGTCCGGGACCGTAATGGTATCGCCATCGAGAAGAGCCCCGATGCGCTGGATGAAGTCCAACACGCCGCGGAACGCGAGTTGGCGATCCGCAATCTGGACCGGGAATCGCACCTACTCCGCAATGTGCGCGGAGCGCTGCGGCGCATCGAAGACGGCACGTTCGGTGTTTGCCTGCATTGCGAAGAAGACATTAATCCTAAGCGGTTGAATGCAGTACCGTGGACGCCTTTCTGCATTCAATGCCAGGAGCTGGCCGACCGTAATAAGGTCGAAAACAACGACATGTTCGAAGAGTTGATGGTCGCCTAAACTTACAACTCCGTATTGGTTTCAAAAAAGGGCGCGGGCGCAATCTGCTCGCGCCCTTACTTTCTTTACGGCTATTAGCAGAGAAGTGAAGGCCAGGAAAGAAGGGCTGGTAAGGCGGCGCTAGTTGGAATCTGCCTGGGTGGATCCGGCCGCGGTAGAGAGATCGGATCCGGGTCGTCTGTAGCGATCACGACGGGGCCGGACACTAACAAAATTGCAGCGACATGGTTCGCATCGCCATCTGTGACCGCCCAGCGTCAGTGCAACATCCTGCCAAGTATTGGTTCGATAATGTTTGGGGTCCCACGTGGTAAGGTCCATGCGCAAGCAGCGAGGACACTTCGCGTACAGGATTGCACCCCACCCCAGGGGCCAATCAATGAACCTGGTGGCGCAATCCTGACACCGGAAGGGGAACCTGCCACACCAGGT
>DATHTZ010000020.1:0-4224 GCA_035462675.1 Nitrospiraceae bacterium
CTCAAGGTTACGCATCCAGGAGCCGAGGTGGACCTCGTAAATTGAGAGGGGGGTCGCGAGGGGGTTTTGCTGTGCCCGCGCCGTCATCCAGGGCCCGTCCTTCCAACGGTAGGAAGAAAGTTCACGGACGATCGAAGCAGTCTTGGGGCGCAGTTCCGATGCGAATGCATAGGGATCGGCTTTTAGGAGCGGGGCGTCGAGATGGCGTGAGCGAATTTCATATTTGTAGAGCGTCCAATCTGTGAGTTCGGGAATGAAGAGTTCCCAGAGGCCGGTTGCTCCGCGGTTCGTCATGGGATGGCGGCGGCCATCCCATTCATTGAAGTCGCCCACGACGCTCACTCGCGCAGCGCTCGGCGCCCAGACGACAAAATGTACTCCGGCGATACCGTTGACCGTCCGGAGATGGCCGCCCATCGTCTCATACGCTTTGAAGAAGGTTCCCTCGGCGAAGAGGTGCAGCTCAAAGTCGGTGAGGAGGGGCGGGAAGGCATAGGGATCGTGCCGCTCCGAGATCTGTCCCGCATGGTCGGTTACGCGGATACGATAGGGGGCGGTTCCAAGTGGCCCCGGGACGATCGCTTCGAATAGACCGGTCTTATGGAGGCGTGTCATCGGAATGGGCTGTCGACCTCGCTCACTGAGGAGTAGGGCTACATCGATGGCTTCCGGTAAGAAACACCGAATCGCAACAGTAGGGGAACCGCCCTGGGCCATCGGATGGGCACCAAGAATTGCGAGGGGGTCCCAGTGGTGACCCTGAACGAGTTGCTCGAACTCTTCGAGTTGATCAAGCGGTAAGTCTGACATAGGAGGAGCTCCCTCAGCACAGAGGAACTTGTCCGGCATGGACATTTCTATTTCGGCGAACCATCCGTGAACATTTTGGCAAACTACGCCGCCGTAATGTCATTCATGATGATGGTCTCAGAATGACCTACAGGATGATCAAAAGGTCAGTCTTCTCACCCTCCCAACCTTGGCGGCTATACTTCACCCGCCCGCCCTGAGTCTGCCCAGACAGTCGTTTTACCCTGGGACGCGCTTTCTCCCAAGCAAGACCGCAGCGAGCGAAGAGGCGGGGAGGTACAGACCACACTTCGTGTGAGCCGTTCGCCCGTTCAATGAATCTTGGCGAACGGAAAATCTCCTCCAATGCATCCGGTCTCCGAAAAACTCTCTTCAACGTTGAGCCTGAGCGATGCGAAAACAAAGCTGGCGGACTTTTTCAGCACCCTGCTGGCCGTATCGTAAGCGACGTGAGCTAGGAATGGAAGAGGAAAACATCGTGAGACGTCAGCCGAGAAATTCAGTCTGGGTTGTACAATGTCCGTCGCCGGTTCAGTTGGTCATTGGCCGTGATGAGGGACATGTTCTGATGCAGGGATAGGGGTCAGGCAGCAAAACTGTTCCGTCACATGCTGGGGTTGCGGGAGAACGATGATACTTCCATTTAAGCGTTACAGCTTATTGGCCCGCATGATTCATGACGGTTCGTCGCGAAATCGCTGAGCCGTGTCGGGAGAGCGGCGCGCGGAGCCCTGAGGACCTGAGGCATACTCGTGCAGTACGTAGAAGGTCCGAAGGGCGAGCCCGCAGACCGAAGGCTCGTCGTAGGAGCGGATCGGCGATTGCAGCAGAAGTGTTCATAAATAATGCGGGCTAGATCAAAGCAACGTCCAAGATTTCAAGATCCGCGTCCTCAGTTTCCTGACCTGAACACCACAGTGGAAGACCGAAATAATTCCTGACTTCTTTGGTCTTCGTAGCTCTATTTCTTCTCAGAGGGGACGTCACCTTTCCTGCCGGTCTGCGCCCTTTCAATTTTGCACTCACCGGTATCGCAACTCTTCACTCGTGTGTCCTTCTTCTCCAGACAAGACTTTTTGTCCTCCTGACTGATGGCCGCAGCAAGGCACTTTTTCAACTCTCCCTGAGTCTCCTCAAGACATTGCAAGCAGAGGCTCGGAGCGTTAGATTCCGCATTCTTGGCACCCGCGATAGCGTTGGCCGAATAGGCTGCGTCCACGGCATCATCTTTCGCCTTCTGTGCCGGATCAAGCGGAGCCAACAATTCGTTGTGTTTCTTCCGAACCTCATCGCGCGCAATCTCCGCTTCTATAGCCGCTTTCTCTGCCTCCGCAATGGTTTTTCTCATCTGTAAGTCCTCAAGACTGTCTTGTGCCTGCGCCATCGTCACCCCAAAAAACATCAACATCAGTAAAATCAGATTCCCTCGTCTGAATGTGCCATTCCGAATGCGAGGCATGCGGTCGCCTTCATTCGAGGTAATCTTAGATCCAGCATCGGAACATGATGTTATTGTAAACATGACGCACCTCTCTTCAAGATTTCCAAGATGCCTTCACTCACAGGCATGATCTCGCTTGAAGCCGGCAAAGAACGCCTCGGCCCAGCCATTTGATTCAGGCTGCCTCGGGCGTGTCCATAGTATGAGTTCCATTGCTTGTGTTCTCCAATCGGCTAGCACACGACCCTCCGCTGTATCTTTGGGAGCTCATCGGCAGTCATGCGCGGGGTGAACTGTCACGCCAACACTCGATGACTGGCCCAGTCTATGAGCAAGTTTTACGATGGACCAGTGAGTTCATTATCAGGAAATTAATACCCACTTCGTGAAGTGGAAGTCTGGCTGTTCGATTCAGCTCATTGCTTGGCATCCGGTTCTCATCAAGTTCGATACATTTTGTTGATCAAGGATCTTGGTCGCGACAATACGGACTGCCGGCCCACCAAGCTCTCACGTCGACCTCGTAGGATTCGGCCATCCCCATGGAGGGGACGTCGTACAGATCATCCTTCTATGGTCTTCTCGACACCGAGCGAACGCGGATCAGCCAACACACTTGCGGCTTCGCCGAACGGTTTAAGTCCGAATGGGCTGCGTAGAGATTTGGCGCACTTCAGCGGTCCCGAATGTGCCGGATTTCACTATTTAGCCTGGCGCATTGATACCGTGTGTTTCTGGTCGTCCACGTTATTCCTCTTAATTTTCGCCTCAATCTTATCTCCTTGGCGAATGTTCCCATACATTTGAGTGGTGCCGTCGACATGCAAAACAACCTCCTTACCATCATTCTTCTTGATGAAGTAGGACTCGTGTTCAACTCGCAACAATTCGCCATTGATGGTGTCGATGCCCTGCAGTGTTTCTTCATCGCACTTCACGAGATTAGGTTGCCCGCCTTTCCTATCGGCACACGGGTCAGGTGCCATTCGATCTGTTGCCTGCGTGGTATTGGATAGAATCAGACACAGGACGAAACCACACGACATGACACCAACGATTTTTGGAATAGATACCATGGAAGCCTCCTCGGTTATTAAATGTACACGTATAGATGTATCTAAATGCTCCCTGGAACGTTTTCGGACCTAGGAACTTGCCTAGCCTTTGGTAACGAGTTTGCAAGAGAACCCCTCCGCTGTGGACTTTAAATATGACATTCCTCGCCCCAGGACACCTTTGTGATGCGGTGAATCGAGGAAGTCTCTCTGAAACCGTGACTGAATCGTGACCAGAACCGTGACATTCCTTGGCGAACTTGACCAGGGGGGGTGGTTTTGTTGGCCTGTTCAATATCCTGTCACGGACCAGAATCTCCTATGTGAACACCCTCAGCTGGTCTATTCGATGTGATCTGTGAGTCAAATGTGATTCAGCACCGAATTGTTTTCGATTCTTCCGGCTCCACGTCGAGCTTGAGCGGTTCGACCAACCGGATTGGGGGAACGATCTTCGGCACTGGGCAGGACGGCACCACAAGCAGACACGACGCGGCGACCAGTCGAAACAGGTCTGTCAGGCCTGAAGATAATTGCTAGACAATAACCTCCGCATCCGAGGGCCTCAGCATGGGCAACCCCGAATCGCCCCGTCGATTTAGCAGGAAATGGATTATCTGACGAAAACTTTTTCCCGCGATGCAGAACCCCAACCAGATTTCGACAGTGCGAATGTGAGTGAAGAAGGCATAAGCGTGACCCTGAGGCGAGTTCGCACGCCACCGTCAGGAGTGCGTGCCAGTCGATAGGCACGAATATATGTTGTCGGATATTTCAAAATTACTTGTCCGTCCGAACCTTTCATGAAATTTAATAGAGACCCCCAGGGCCGACACAGGCGATATGTGCTGTGATAACTCACGCAAGGACAAAGGCAATGCATACATCCAACTCGTTCTTCCGATGGGTCCCCCTCAC
>DATHTZ010000021.1:0-3402 GCA_035462675.1 Nitrospiraceae bacterium
CGGGGGACTAAATGGAATGGGGAAATACGGCTCCCCGCAGTAGTCTACTCCGCCGAGGTAGCCCCTTCGACTGCGAAGGCCTGAAGCTCCGCGGTGTCCTGCGAAATTCTCCGCAGCCTTGGCGAAGGAGAATCAACTCCTACCCCGCTATTTCCTTCAACTGCTCCGAAGTGTCAAGTCAAACAATGACCCCATCGGATTCCCGAGGAAGGGATGGAGGCTGATGATCTTCTGTGCTCGCGCAACGCGCGGCCTCAGAAGGCCCTCGCTGGACTCGCTCAGTGGAAGATCAATCAGCCCCCATCCCTGAAGAGATAACGAGCAAGCTTGGAGGGAGATCTTGTATCGCAGGAGTTAGGTACGATCAGCGTCTCTGCTATGTATTGGAGGGAGCTAGGAAATTTAAGAAGGAGCTTCGGAACGAAGCAGATCGAGCAGTTCAGCACCCGACGTTGCTCGCTCAAATAGGTTGACTCCTGATAGTTCCTCGTATCTTGCCGCCAGCTTCTCTTTAAGCCTGAACAATCGCTTTTCGCCAGTCCTAACCAGCTGGTTGTAAGTCGTCACATCGATGCGCGCGCGAACAGGTGACTCCCCAATCTTGCGGGTTTCTTCTACTTTGCTGCTTTTTGTATGCCCAACAACAAAAGCTCGGATGAAGGGGGTTCCATCCAAGTGACCAGACCTTGTCAAATCTTCGACGTAATCTGTCGCTTGATGAACTTCCTCTCTGCCGATTTCAAAACGCCCACGTTTCAACTCAATAAGAAGAATGTCTCTCAGCGAAGAAAGGCCTTTCTCATTATCATAGGCGTCCGTTGAAACACCGCATATTGTAGAGTCTGACAGGATTAGCAAATCAGGACGCTTCCTCGGATTTAGAAAGGCTTTCGGATCCAGTCGTTTATTAAAAAGCGTTTTTAGCGCAGTTTGTAGGGATACGTTGGAGGCATATTCAGCAGAATCAAATTCTGGGCCAAATAGCCATCGTGCTTCTGACACAAGAGGGTGGAGAGTGTGCAATTCGTCTGCGTCCTGATCAGATGAAAATCGGACAATCGCCTGCAGCACCGCAACACGCCTATCAATCTCATCGAGTACTGTCAGAGCATCCCTGACAGTCCATTCTCCGAGCAGGCGGTCTAGCCCTTCAACGTCTTCATCGGACAGCTTGGAAAGTTTTTCCAAAAGCCCCATGCCACTCCTTGATTTCTCCATGTTTATTACAGCCTGAACAGCAACTGACACCGTCTCGACCGTCATCATCGGCTGAGCTGAGGTTAAGTCATCGACAAATTCACGTATCTCCAGGCGGGCCAAAGGCTGCAACCCTTCAATTGTTTCCCGATGCTGGCTCAAAACAGAGTCCCTGGTTTCCTGAATTCTTTCCGTAGATAGGCGTATGAAAAGTTTCCCCACGTATTCAGAGACAACCTGGAAAAGAGAGTCTATTAGCTCTGAACTCTTGAAGGCTGACCAATCTGGCCGGACTTCATCATATAACCCATCTGATTTGATGACCACGGTATGTCGTTTCGCTATTCGTGTTCGCCCATCTATTAATGCGGCATTCCCAAGGATCCAAGAAGGTTCTCCAACCAATCGTCCGCCCACCCAGAACGCTATACCCTGATACTGAGTTGTCCGAGCAGACTTGGTTGAATCGATAAAATATGCTTCTACGGACAGCGCGTCATTTACCTTCAGGATTGTTTTGTCGATTAAGCCAGTGTGCTCAGAAAGTGGGACTGACTTGCCGTTTACATGGACAGAAAATTGAGGGTCGTGCAAAAAGCGAGCTGATAGCACGTTACGAATTCTGTCAGCGGAGGGTACATTACGTGACGCGATGGCTGTTAGAATAGTTCCGTGTCCTTGAGCCTTGAAGCTCTCAAACTTCTCTCTATAGTGAACGGGTCTGAGAGTCGGAAATAAAGGGTCGGGAGTCTTTCCTGAGGGCTCGGCGTGATGCAATACAGACCGGCCCCGTTTCGCGACCCACGACGGCCTACCCCAATTACTCACAATCGCTCTCGGCTGGAGCTTCGGATTCTGATCTTGTCTTGATTTCGCCTGCGCCTCCCGTCTACAGTCCCTTTCGCCACCCAGAGCAGACCTCAGGGAGTGACACATGGGCGAGACCCGCGTCGATCTTGAACATCTGTTGGAAGACCTACGGGATGCCTATCCCTCCAGTATCGCAGACACAATCCTCACCGAGATCATTGCCAACTCTCTGGACTCAGGAGCCAGCCGAATCACCATGGCGGTTGACCCCGCGCAGTCCACACTGACCGTCGTGGACAACGGGTCCGGCATGCAGCGGAAGGCGATGCGGCAGTATCACGACATCGCGGCCAGCACGAAAGTGCGCGGCCAGGGCATCGGGTTTGCCGGAGTCGGCATCAAACTGGGGCTGCTGGTATGCGAAGAGGTGCTCACCGAAACCAGGCGTGGCAGCACGCATGTGGCTACGCGATGGCACTTGGCCTCGCGCCATCGTGCACCATGGCAATGGGTGCCTGCGCCTGGACTGATCGGCGAGCAAGGCACTGCGGTGCGGCTGAAACTGCAAACCCCACTCTCTCCTCTTGTAGACCCTGGGTTTGTTGAAGAAGTGATGCGTCGGCATTTCCAGCCGTTACTTGAACCCCCCTTCGATCCTTTTCTGTCCTGCCATTACCCAGCCGGTATTGCATTCGAAGTCAATGGGCAACCATTAGAACGGCATCCCTTGTCGGCACCCGACCAAGCCCCGTTGGCCGTTCGGTTGGCCCGGCGGCGCAAACCTTCAGCGTTGGGGTATTTGTCCCGCCATACCGCGCCATTACCGGAGGATCAACGCGGCGTTGCGATCAGCACGTTGGGCAAAGTCATCAAACGCGGATGGGACTGGTTGGGCGTGACGTCGTTACAGGCGGAGCGAATCAACGGCTTGATCGAAGTTCCCGACCTGGCTGCCTCACTCACGCTCAACAAAGGGGATTTCATCCGCACGGGAGCACGAGGGGCTACCTATCTCGCCTATCGCAAAGCGATTCAAGAAGCCGTCTCACGGCAACTGGAAGCCTGGGGCGATGGGCGCGCCGGAACACCGGAAGCCTCGTCCCGGATGATGCGGCCATTGGAGCGAGACCTGGACCGAGTGTTGGAAGAATTGTCCGACGATTTTCCGCTACTCGGCTCACTCGTCGAACGCCGTGCCAGCGGCCAAAAACGATTGCCGATCGATGGCAAGACCCCCGACCTTGCAGCTGGAACAGAAGCCTTTGCAGTCTTAGCCACCCCCTCGACAGCCGAACTGGAGCAGAATAAGACCGAACCAGGTCAGCCACAAATACCCCCTCCGCCTACTGACCAGGACGCGGCGGTAACCGAGCCTGCGACATCCACGATCCCTGC
>DATHTZ010000022.1:0-3365 GCA_035462675.1 Nitrospiraceae bacterium
AGAGTCTTCTGGAAATCGGCGATAGATTTCTCAGGAGTAAGAAGGGCGTATCATCGCAGGATGCTCAAAAAGTCTGTCCAGCAAGGCCGCAGGCGAGTCGAAACCGGAGGCGTACCCTCTGGGGTACGTTGAGGATTTCGACGAACCGAGAACGCGGTTGGAAGGCAGTTTCAGCCTCGCAACCTAGTGGCCGCACTTTCTTCTAAGTGCGGCACCGACGAAGCCACTAAACAACGGATGCGGACGGTGAGGCCGCGAATTATATTCCGGATGGAACTGCGTCGCCAGGAACCACGGGTGGTCCTTCAATTCAATGATCTCGACCAGCCGGCCGTCCGGCGAAAGCCCACTCAGTACGAATCCCTTGGCGAGTAATCGCTCGCGGTACGCGTTGTTGAATTCGTACCGATGCCGATGGCGCTCACGCACCTCGCTCACTCCATACATCTTTTGGGCCAAGGTTCCCTCCCCCAGCACACAGACATAGGACCCCAGCCGCATCGTCCCGCCCTTGTCGCTGACGGATTGCTGATCCGACATCAAGTGGATGACGGGATCGGAGGAAGTTTCGTCGAATTCCGCGCTGTTGGCCCCGGCCAATCCAGCGACGTTCCGCGCAAACTCAATCGTCGCGCACTGCATGCCCAGACATAAACCGAGAAACGGAATCTGGTGTTCCCTGGCATAGCGAATCGCGGCAATCTTTCCTTCAATCCCACGCGCGCCAAACCCGCCGGGAACCAAAATGCCGTCGACTTCGCGGAGGATGCGCTCGGTCCCTTGCCGTTCAATCTCCTCCGATTCGATCCACTGAATGTTCACCCGAGTTTCATGGTCGATGCCACCATGAACGAGCGATTCCGCGAGACTCTTGTAACATTCCTTCAACCCCGCGTATTTACCGACCAGGGCGACCGAAACTTCGTGCTTGGGATACTTGATCTTCTGGACCATCGCATCCCATTCGCGTAGATTCGGCGGGCCAGTCTCGAGTTGAAGTAGGCGCACGATCAGCTCGTCCAGCCCTTCCTTCCGAAACACGATCGGTACTTCATAAATCGTCTCGACGTCCTTGGCCGTGATGACCGCGTCTTTCTCAACGTTACAGAACATCGCGATCTTGCCCTTGAGTTCCGGCGGCAGATACCGATCGGTTCGACAGAGGAGGATATGCGGCTGGATACCGATCTCTCGAAGTTTGTTGACGGAGTGCTGCGTTGGTTTGGTCTTCAGCTCACCGGCTGTGCCGATGTACGGCACCAGCGTCAGGTGAACATAGAGCACGTTCTCGCGGCCGACATCGTACGGCATCTGACGAATCGCTTCGAGGAAAGGCAAGCTCTCGATGTCACCGACCGTGCCCCCGATCTCCACAATCGTCACGTCCATCCCCTGGGAGATGCGCATGATGCACTGTTTGATCTCGTCGGTGACATGAGGCACCACCTGCACCGTCCCGCCAAGGTAATCGCCACGACGTTCTTTCGTGATGACCGAATGGTAGATCCTGCCGGTTGTATAATTGCTTTCTTTGGTGAGAGTGAGGGATGTGTACCGTTCATAGTGGCCAAGATCCAGATCTGTTTCCGCGCCGTCGTTCGTCACGTAGACTTCCCCGTGTTGATAGGGATTCATCGTGCCGGGATCGACATTGATGTAGGGGTCGAGCTTGAGGAATGTGATCTTCAACCCTCGACTTTCGAGCAGGTTGCCGATCGAGGCCGAGGCGAGCCCCTTCCCCAGGGAGGAGACCACTCCGCCTGTCACAAAAATGAACTTGCTCATCATTGCCCCCATCTTGTCTGATCGTATCGTATCGTTCTGACAGGCCTGCCCCTTTACCCGGATGGTACGGCCTTCAGCGCGTCTATCTCTCGCTTGATGACGTCAAATTGCTGGAGCTTCTCCGCCACCGACTCGACATCCTCCGGCGTATCGACCCGCAAGGAGGCATGGGCGGTTTCCCAGACTCTGATCGGAATGCCATGCTCCAACGCACGCAACTGTTCGAGCTTCTCCGCATCCTCCAACCGTCCGGCGGGAAGGGATGCGAGCTTCAAGAGGGTGTCGCGTCGATACATGTACAGACCGAGATGAATGTAATGCAACCCTCCGACCGCTCGCCGGCTGGCGTCGTCCCGTACCAACGGAATCGGCGCGCGTGAGAAATAGAGGGCGTTACCGAGATGGTCTGTGACCACCTTCACGACCGAGGGATTGTGGACGTCCTCTGTCGAATCGATTGCGCGTTTCAATGTGCCCATTCCTGTGCCGCTCTTGATGAACGGCTCAATGAGATCCGTCAGCAAATCCGGCTGCAGCGGGATTTCATCTCCTTGTAGATCGACAAAATAGTCCCCGTCGAACATGCGCGCGACTCCGGCGACTCGATCGGTGCCTGTCCGATAGTCTCCAGCCACCATTACGGCACGCCCGCCGAATCCTTCCACGGCCTGTTTGATCCGCTGGTCGTCGGTGGCGACAAGGACCTCCGTCACCATGCGACAGGCTGCTGCTTGTTCATACACATACTGAATCAAAGGCTTCCGACCGAGCATGACCAGGGGTTTCCCTGGAAAGCGCGACGACCCGTACCGGGCCGGAATCACGACCATAACGGATGGTGTGTCCTTAGTCATGACCGAGCGCCTCCGAGAGCTGCTGTGCCGAGAGAGTCGCGGTGCCGACCATGCCGACAACGACACCAGCGGCGTGGTTGGCCAACGTCGCGGCATCTCTGGTTGAAGCACCGGTCGACAGCGCAAGGGCCAAGGTCCCAATCACCGTATCGCCCGCACCAGTGACATCGTAGACCTGGCGGGCTTGTGCAGGAATGTGCCAGGAGACGTCCTCTCCCTCGTACAAACTCATCCCTTTTTCACCGCGTGTAATGAGCACCGCGTGGCATCCTAACCGCTGTCGGATAATCGCACCGGCCTCGTTGTTGGCCTGATCGTCATCGCCATGTACTCCAGCGGCTTGTGTCGCTTCAAGATGGTTCGGCGTGATGACCGTCGCCCCCTTGTAGTAGCTGAAGTGTTCGACTTTCGGATCGACGACCAGAGGGATTCCGCGAAGTGCGGCGAGGCGCGTGAGCTCCGACATCAGCGTGGCGCTCACCACCCCCTTGGCATAATCCGACACCACGAGACAGGAGAGCTCCCGTAACCGCGATTCCACATAGCGGAGAATCCGTCGTTGCATCGCCGGCTTGAGTTCCACGCGGCGCTCCACGTCGTACCGCACGATCTGCTGATTATGGGCGATGACGCGGGACTTTCTGGTCGTCGGGCGGTCCTGATCGATCACAACCCCTCCACGCCCAGAACGTGTCGAGCCTAATTCTTTGAGGAGCATCCGCCCGC
>DATHTZ010000023.1:0-2323 GCA_035462675.1 Nitrospiraceae bacterium
GGTGGGTGACAAAGTGACAGCCGATGTGATCAAGAAGTACATTCGGTTTCATGAGGCGAAGAAGCGAGGGGCTGAACAATTGGGCCTCTTCTAGAAAGCCCCGCCCGGAAGGGCGGGGTTCTTTACTGATGCGCTCTCCGGAAAGCGTCTCTACAATGTGGAATATCGCATCGTCCGTCCGAACGGCGAAGTCCGGTTCATCCATGCGCGCGGCGATCTGTATCGGGATACGACCGGACATCCCCTCAGCATGACAGGAACCGTCCTCGACATTACCGAGCGCAAGTGGGCCGAAACGGCGTTGCGGGATCATGAGCAATTGCTGTGTACTGTGATCGAGACGGCCACGGATGCGATTTTCATGAAGGACGAACAGGGCCGCTATGTCCTGATCAACTCAGCTGGGGCGAAGGTGCTCGGGAGATTGTCCGAGCAGATTATCGGCAAGCGGGACGACGAGTTATTTCCGCCGGAC
The DNA here is from genome assembly GCA_035462675.1 of Nitrospiraceae bacterium. Taxonomy (GTDB): domain Bacteria; phylum Nitrospirota; class Nitrospiria; order Nitrospirales; family Nitrospiraceae; genus Palsa-1315. The sequence continues at coordinate 476 of DATHTZ010000023.1, forward strand.
TTCGCAGCCGAAGTGATGGCGCAGGACCGCGCCGTGCTGTCTGGAGGATCCTCGCTGCAATCAGAGGCCTTGCTGACCGCCGGTGGGGGGCTCCGAACGTTTCTGTCCATGAGAACTCCGCATCGCGACAAGGACGGGAATATGGTGGGGCTTGTCGGTGTCTCACGCGATATTACGGACTGGAAGCGTACGGAAGAAGAGCGCAATCTATTGGCCTATGCCATCGACCATGCCATGGAAGGGGTTGCGTTGCTCAACGCCGAGGGCCTCTACACCTATATGAATCCCGCCCATGCCCAGATCTATGGATATGAACCAGGGGAGCTCCTCGGCCGGTCGTGGAAGGAATTGTACGAGCCTGAGTACGCGGCGACTTTTGAACGGGTCGAGTTCCCGACCTTGATAGCGCGAGGATGGTGGCGCGGCGCGCAGGTGGGACGTAAGAAGCATGGCGACAGAGCCGAAGTGGAGGTCTCCATAACGTTATTGCCCACCGCGCCTGGTCGCGTCGAAACCTTTCTGTGCACCTGCCGCGACATCACCGAGCGCAAGCACGTCGAGGAGGCACTGCGAGAAAGCGAACAACGTTTCGCGTTGGCCGTAGAGGGATCGAACGACATCCTCTGGGATGCCCACCGGCTTCCTGGTGAGCCTTGGTATGCGCCGCAGACACCGATCTGGTGGTCGCCACGAGTCCGGGAATGGCTGGGCTTGGAAGAGGCAGAATCGTTCGAGACGCTCGAGCAATGGGCGGCAAGACTTCATCCCGATGACAAAAATCGTGTGTTCGGCCAATTGGCTGCACATGTCGAACAGCGCATTCCCTACGATGCTGAATACCGGCTGTGCAACAATCGAGGCGACTATCTCTGGATTCGCGGGCGCGGACAGGCAAAGTGGGATGAGCAGGGAGAGATCCGCCGAATGTCCGGCTCATGCCAAGACATCACCGAACGTAAGCAGGCCGAAGAGGCACTGCGTCGCAGCGAACGACAGTTGCGAACCGTCCTCGATGCACTTCCCGTGGGTGTGTGGCTTACCGATCAATTGGGCAACCCGCTCCTCGCAAATCCGGCTGCGAAGGAGATTTGGTCGAACATCAAACAGATCGGGATGCAGGTTCCGAACAACCAGTCGCGTTGGTGGGAGAGCATCGGATCAGTCAGTGAACCACATCGCTGGGTTTTGAGCCAAGTGCTCACGACAGGTGTCCCTTCGCTGAACGAGACCTTCGGCCTCGAAGGTGTCGATGGGACGAAGAAGCTCATTCGCAATTCGACCGTTCCGATCCAGGACGAGGCCGGGAATATCCTGGGCGCCGTTGTGCTGAACGAAGACGTCACCATGTTGCGACAGGCCCAGGCAGCGCTCCAGCTGACTCAATTCTCCATCGACCATGCGATTGAAGGATTTTTATGGATCGGGCCTGACGCCAGGATTTTTCATGTAAACGATGCGGCTTGCCGGATGTTGGAATATACCTGTGAAGAACTGACGACCATGAGCGTGCACGACATCGCCTCGAATCTTCCCTCGGAAGTCTGGCCCACACATTGGGAAGAATTGAAGCAGAAAAAGTCGGTGACGTTCGAATCAAAATACCGGTCGAAGACCGGCCGTGTCCTGGACGCAGAGGTCACCGTCAATTATCTGCAGTACGAGGGGAAAGAATACAGCTGCGCCATCATGCGGGATATCGAGCCGCCCAAGTGGGCGGACGCGGCCCTTCATGCAAGTGAAGAACGGTATCGGGCGTTGTACGACGAGACCCCGACCATGTATTTCACCCTCGCAATGGACGGCACGGTACGCTCTGTCAACCGTTTCGGGGCGACGCAGCTAGGGTAC
>DATHTZ010000024.1:0-6959 GCA_035462675.1 Nitrospiraceae bacterium
GTGGGTTTCTCTGGCGGAGAAGGAGCATTCAGTTGCCCGTCTGCGTTAATAGGTTTCATCGATGAAACTCGTCAGCCCATTTGAAAACGTAATGTCGAGGAATCTCGCGGTCTTGAGATTGACGGTGATCTTGAGTCGCTCGATCGGCACGGGGTCGAGCGGTAGCCGCCGTTCCCCATCGAGAATGCGCTTTACGAGCGATCCGGTCTCTCGACCGACATCGCCATAGTTGATGGACATGCTCAGCAGCGCTCCCAGACGTGTGAACTCCGGTGAGAACCCGATGACGGGAATCCGACGCGCGAGCGCCGATTCAAGGATGAATCGTACGGACTCGTTCGTCAAGACCGTGGAATCCGGCATGAGCCACAAGGCCTCAACGTCCGAGAGCAGTGCGCGCAATTGCTGAGGCACGTCCTTCTCGCTCTCGACGGAGAGCCCCTTTAATTGAAAGTCGGAGTTGGCGGCCTGCCGCATCGCGTCGTTGACCCGAGCGGATGTTTTGGCGGGATCATAGAGCGTCCCGAGTTGGTGAAGAGTCGGCAGAAACGTCCGCATGATCTTCAGCTGTCGGTCGACGGGGACCTCCAGGAGCGTACCGGTCATGTTGTCGGCTGTGAGCTGATGCTTTAACGGGTCCAAGATCATCATGTAAACGATCGGGACATCCACAATTTCTACTTTCGCTGCCAACGCGGCCTTGAGCCCCACGGCGACGACCAGTGACGCATTCGATGCCCGCAGCTTGCGCGCGAGCTTTTTCCCTAGCTCCAGGTCGCCTTGCACATCGTATTCGGTATAGATCGCTCCCATCGGTCCCGTGGCCTTCAAGCCTGCAATGGCCTCGCGATAGGCCTCGATGTCGGAAGACCGCAGGATGGCAATATCCATCGCTGAGGATTCGGACACACAGAGGGTGCAGAGTCCGAGCAAGACGACAAGTCCCATCACCGCCCAGGTGGTTAAGGAACGCCCCGCGCGGAAGAGCCGATCTATGTAATCACTCGTTTTCATCACCTTCAGACCCATAGTCCCATGGTGGAACTGTGCGAGGCATTCCGTTGCCCACCGCTCAATCGCGCGACATGAAGTTCTGAGTTTTGGGTTCTCACTCAGAACTTTATAGTCAACTTTTCCGGACAACTCAGAACCCAGAACCTAGAACTTCTCGCTACTCCTCGCCTTCCAACTCAGAACTCACGACTCAGAACTCAGAACTTCTTCACCCGTCTCCCGTTTCACGTGCCGCCTGCTGTGGCGTGGACTGTTCCCAATATATGCAACGCGTTTCCATCGCGATCACGAATAATCTTACCAGCCCAGACACACCATCGGACGCTGCCGTCTTGCCGCAGGACGCGATGTTCGAATCTCACATCGGCACGTTGGGACTCCATCGCGTGGCGCATGGCGAGCACCACGCTCTCACGATCGTCTGGGTGGACGAGCGCGAGCAATGCGCTCTGTGTGCCGCGGACCGATCCAGGCGCCATGCCGAGCAACGTGTCGACTTCCGGTGACCAGTAGAGTTGACCGGTCTGAAGATCCCAGTCCCAGAGCCTCACCGGCGCAGCGGTCAGGGCAAGACGGCGTCGCCTATCACCGGCATGGAGCGCATCTTCGAGGCGCTTTCGCTCGGTAATGTCGGTGGAGATGCCGCACGTCGCATAGGGTGTGCCGGTGTGATCGCAAAGCGGGAACTTGATCGAGAGATAGGTATGCAACCCGTCCTCGTGCGGCGCCTGTTCTTCATACTCCACCGTACTATTTCGCTGCAGAACTTGTAGATCGTTTGCACGGAACGCGTCGGCAATCTCCCGTGGAAAGATTTCGTGATTCGTATGACCGACAATCTGTTCGGTCGTGAGATGAAACAACTGCTCAAAACGGCGGTTGGTAAAGAGAAACCGGCCCTCGGTATCTTTGACATAAATGACCGCCGTAGTGTTGTCGGCCACGTCCCGCAGGAGTTGCTGGCTGCGACGCAGCGCATGCTCCGCACGTTTGCGATCAGTCACGCACTGAAGGGAGCCGGCCATGCGGGTCATCCGGCCGGCCTCATCCCGGATGGCCTGGCCGCGGGCGCGGAACCAGCCATACTCACCTGCCTTGGTGAGGAGCCGGTATTCCACGTCGTAGGGATCACGGCGCTCGATATGAGCCGTCAAGGCCGCGAAGACGCGGTCGACATCATCGGGGTGAAGCCGGGAAGCCCAGCTTTCCAAGACATCGGGAAATTCTTCGTCGGTATAACCCAGCATGGCTTTGACACGAGGAGACCACCAGACCGGCGTGCGCGGCGAATTCCATGGTTCGTTGGAAAGGAACTGCCCATCCCAGAATCCGTCATTGGAGCCTCGAATCACGAGTTCCAACCGCTCTTCGCTTTGGTTGAGGAGACGTTCCGCCCGTTCGACCTTCACGGTGAGTAGCTTGACCCCGATCGCGCGATGGAGCGTGTGCCGAAGTTCCTCCCGATCGTACGGTTTCGTGAGATAGGCAAAGGCTCCTTCCGACAGAGTTCCCACGGTGCGGTCATGTGCGATATGGGCAGTCACGATCACGACGGGGAGAGAGGGGTCCAGGCGGTGGGCTTCTTTTAAGACCTCGAGCCCATCGCCGTCCGGCAAACCCAGGTCCAACAAGATGGCGTTGAAGCGATGGGTTCGAACGAGTTCGATGGCACCGGCGACGGTGCCGGCAGCGGTAACCGCGTAGCCATCATGGCGCAGGAAATCCTGTAATCCGATGACGAGATCCTCGTTATCTTCCACGACGAGAACGGAATATTGACTCGCTTCGTTGACCATAAGACCTCAGGCGTAGGGAGGTTGTGAGTTGTGAGTTCTGGGTTCTGAGTTCTGAGTTCTGGGTTTTGGCTCAGAATCTGCGCCCGAAGTAAGCTTGCGGCGCGTGGTGAGAATGATACTATTCAACATTCTTAGCAGCCCATCGCATTCTTTCAGTAGGTCGGCAAGCTCTTGCTGATCGTGAGGTTGAGTTTCTCGAATAAGGCGTAGCCAGTACCCCGTTTCCCGAGCTTCTTTCGCGGCAATCGCCAGTTTGGCCACGAAATCCTTACTGCTGTGCCCACCCAAGGCCTCTTCGATGTTGGCTCCGATGGAGGTTCCTGAACGGAGCAGTTGTTTGTTCAGAACAAGGTTGACATGATCTTTCTGCTGTCGGCGAATATACCCAATGGGTTGCACTGCGAAACGAAAACTCTTGCCCTGCACGATGCTCTGAGAACGCTGGTGTTGCATGTCTTAACTCCTGTTTCTCCGGGAGGTTCTGAGTTCTGGGTTCTGAGTTTTGGGTCAACGGCTTCGCCGAGTTCAGAGTTTAGAGTTCTCAATCAGAACTTTACAGTCAGCTTTTCCGGACAACTCAGAACTCAGAACGGAAAACTCAGAACTTCCCAGTGACCCAGAACTGTTAAGTCAGTACCTCACCGTCAGCCAGCCCATGACCCGGCTGCCGATCGTTTGTCCCAGCGCTTGTTCTTTGTGCTCATCATTCAACGCATTGAAGGCGGAGATAGCCACCTCCGCGTCACGCATATAGCCCGCCTCTGCTTTCTGCTGCCAGAACTTGTAAGCGGTTCGCAGATTGAGCAGATTGTAGCTGTCGACGCGCGTACTAGGAGCGGTCACGCCCGGCGGGAAGAGTGGAGAGAACGCCGTGAACGATCCAGCAATCGGGTACGTTGCCTCGCCGACATAATGGTAGACCACTTCGCCACTCAGGCCATTGTCCCATTCGCCGCGGACTCCGGCATTCACCTTGCTGCGAGGAAAGCCTCGACGCGCGGTATCCGTAAAGGACTGTCCGATCTCCTCATAGGAATAGTTGACGAATCCGCTCAACCAACTGGTGGCAAGGAACTCGATTCCGGCTTCCCCTCCGTAGATATCCGCCTGCCCAGGATCATTGACGGCCCCGGCAAAGCCAGGAGTCGTCCCCCTGAAATTAATCAGATTGGTAAGATGGTTGAAAAATAGATCTGCCCGGACTCTCAGACGGTGGTTGAGATACCAGCCTTGATAGCCCAGCTCATACGAGACCATCTCCTCAGAGGAGAGATTATGGGATGGCGTGACGATCGTGGTGGAGGTCAACGGTCCTGCGGTAATTTGTGATCGTGCATCTAAGTTGGTCTCATAGAGGGTCGGTGGGCGATACGCTACTGACAGGGACGCTCGCAGCGTATGCTCAGGGACAATCTGATACACGAGCGCGACACGCGGACTGATGGTGGGATTGATGAACGTATTGAGATCGTACCGAGCCCCTGTGATCAGAGTTAGGGGCTGGGCGAGCAACCATTCGCCCTGTGCGTAAAAGCCGAGCCGATCTTCCCGACTGAACTGAGATATGATGTTAGTGGATAGGGTATTGTGGCGGTAGTTTGTTCCGTACGTCAGTCGATGCCGCGGACCAATCTCAACCGAATGTTGAGCTTCGATGTTGTAGGTATCGGCCGTACTCGAAGCGAAATGATTCCCAGTTCGGTCCGTGCTTTGAAAGAACGGGGCCAAAATGGGATTGGTGACTGCATCAGTGACATCGGTGAGGTGGTTCCAAAAACCTCTAATGAAGACATTGGGGCGCTCATAGACCACATGGGCATACCCTTGAGCGGGTGTCCCCTGGGAGGTTGTTAGTTCAGTAGTAGGTCCCTCAAAGCGATTACTGTCGACGAGACCGCCTGAGATTTTGAGCTTGGACAGGCTGGAGATGTCGTACTCGGTCTGCAGGTTGAATTTGTTCGCTCGAAACGACAGTGCATTCCGGTCTTGCCACTGGGCCGTTTGGTCGGAACCGGCGGAGAGGCGATAGCCGAATTTGCCGACCGTCCCTGCATGAATGGCTGCACTGGAAATCGTTCCATAGGTGCCACCACCGAACTGGAGCGTGGTGCCCTTCATATCTTCCGGTGACTTCGTGATGATATTGATGGTGCCGTCGAGCGCATTAAAGCCATACACGGACGAAGCAGGCCCTTTCAGCACCTCGATCCGTTTGATCTCCGGCAGCGTCACCGGAATCATCTTCCAGTACACGCTTCCTTGCGCATCGACATAAATGGAACGTCCATCCACCAATACCAGCATTTTGTTGGCGACGAGTTGATTATCGCCTCGTGCGCTCACGTTGAAATCCGCTCCGGTCGTTTGCATCACTTCCAATCCTGGGACGCGACGTAGAATCGTGGGAAGATCCGGCGCCCCGGATTGCCTGATATCCTCATCCGTGATCACATAGACGTTCGACGGCGATTGCGAGATTGGTTGCTCGTAGCGCGAGGCGATGCTGACTGTTTCCTCTTCCTTGATCAGCTCGAGTTCCGGAATGGGAGCCTGATTGGACTGGGTGCTTGGTTCTTCTGCGTAACCTGGAGGGGGTGCCTGAGCGACAAGCAGGATTGTCAGCATGCCGAGCCACAGGGATTGTTGAAGGACTGTGAGTCGTGTCATCTGTATCCTTCAGAAACGATGTGGATCTGAGAGGGGGAGGGCGTGATGGGCGAGGGAGAATTTATCACAATAATGCGTATTGGAGGAGAGTCCGAAAGAGGAAGGAGCTGTCCGGCTAGTGGGGTGGCGTTGCACCTGGATGTGGTTGACGCGGCATCCAGGCAGGCGGGTTCACCGTTCGGTGGGTCACTACACTGTATCAAGCCTGCCTCCCACCCCGTCATAGGCTTGGCTCTGAAGCCTGCCTCGCCCGCTCCTACAGGGGGCCAGCCCCCTTGTAAAATCCCCACGCAGGGGGCACCCTCAAACCGTCATGAGAAAGCAGGCTAGCGGAGTGGACCGGAGAGCGCTCTTCCTGTCACTACCTCCAGCTTGAGAGGAGATACGGGCTGGGGAAAGGCTTCTCCGTTGATCTCTTCCATCTGGGTCACGATATCTTCGATCGCTTCAGCCGCCAGGTCTACGAAGGGGCGATCTCCCGTCCAGTGCGCAACGTTTCGAAGACGCTCGATGAGCGCTATGGACAGAGAAACCATAACCTACTCCTTCTGCGAAGCGGGAGACGGCAGCACTGGCTGGTGCATTCTATTATGGTAGTCCGACGAGACGGCTTCTTGCCGCTTGTCGTCGGCATGATGATTGCCGGCAAAGCCGTCGAGCATCACCCAGATGAGCCCCACCATCCCGATAAGCAATACACACTCAATGACCCCCAATGTCATGACTTGCGTCTTTCTTTATTGATGGATGAAATCGGATTATTCATGAGCCTCTGCGACACCGTACGACCCTCTTGCCTGGCTGGGCCTTTCTCGTTCAGCCTTCTCGATGGACTGCAAGTACGCCTACGTCGGCCTTTGGTTGCCGGGATGAGAGAGCGTATGGTTCCTCTCCGTCATGGTGGTCCGGCGAGGCGCTTTCTTGCCGGCTGTCGTTGGGGGAATGGTCATCATCAAAGCAATCGCGAACTATTATCCAGATGATCCCCACCAGCCCGGTAAGCAGCCCCACAATCAATACCTCAATGATTCCCTCTAGCATGGCTGCGTCTCCTTTCATCGATAGATCAGTCATCGTCTACACACTATCCAGCAAGCCGCATGCCTAATCTGAAATGTGCCTGCCATCAGTCCTAGGGGGTTGTCCGATATCAACCTTTCTAGGCGGTGAACGATTCGCGACCATCTGTGCCGTGCTCGACTAGAAAAAATCCTCAATATATTCCAGCGAATACACCTCCGGTTTTTCCTGACCTGCGGCCAGCATCTGGCCGCACTTCCTCCGCCTGGTCACGAAGGCCATGTTGGACAGGCTCCTTGTCTGCGGTTTTTCCCAGAATTGCCCTGAGCAGAAGTTCTGAGAGGGAGGGTGGAAGCGGTCCAGGTGAATCAAAAACGATTCGGTACTGAATCTAAATAGATAACATCAATGGCTGGGAGGAGGAGGTTCTGAGTGCTGAGTCACTAGGAAGTTCTGAGTTCT
>DATHTZ010000025.1:0-3736 GCA_035462675.1 Nitrospiraceae bacterium
CTGGGCGTAATATTCGGATGCTGTGGAGCCGGCAAGGCGCCTTTTCTAGAGAGGGGAAAGTGGACCCCCATGAGTGTTCCGGTCACATTGGTGATGACGTCAAAGATTGAAGGAAAGCGGTTGTGGCAATAGACTTGATACAGCTCGATGCTGAGTGAAAGGGTGCCACCGATCCCGGCTGCGAGGAGCAAGCGCCGTGAAGGGCTGGAAGAGATGAGCAGCCGCCTCACAAAGTAACCAAGAGGAAAAAAGAGCAGGGTATTTCCGACAATGTCGGAGAAGATGTCGAAGAGGTATTTGGGTGAACGAAGATCTTCAACGGTCGGAACCCACTTAATGTATTCCCAGTGTGCATGCCCCACAAAGTTGCTCAGGGGCAATACCCCTACCATAAGAGTGAGCACCATCCAGAGGATAAGGTAGCTCAAGTCTCGCGTTCTTGTGCGAATACTCATTTCAAACATCGCGCTCGTTTCTTCCTGCCAGAATCATGACGACCAGGCGGGCCTATTGCCAGGCATTTGCATCTTCTGACGGCAAGGTTGAGGGAAGCGATTATTGATGACAAAGATGATGAAGCCGAAGAAAGTCGGCTGGGTCGTTATTCCTACTTGGCGAGTTCTTCGTTGATGGCTTGGACGAGTGTGTCGAGATCGAAGGGTTTTTCGAAGACGCGGCGGGCGCCAAAGAGTTTTGCGACATCGAGAAAGTTCCGGTCGCCTTGTGCGCCGGTCATGGCGATGATCTTCGCGTCAAGATATTCCCGTGTCAGTTGTAAGGTAGCTTCGAGGCCGTCGGTTCCTGGCATCAGAATGTCCATGAGAACCAAGTCCACCTTGTTCTGCTGGTAGAGAGTCAAGCCTTCCTGACCATCACGGGCTTCGAGCACACGGTGGTTCGCCCTCTCAAGGACTTCCTTCAGGAGGTTCCGGATCGATTCTTCGTCGTCGATAACAAGGATTGTCGCCATAGGATGTCGCCTCTTTTTCTCCGATCTTACCTATGTTGAGTGTTCCTGTCTAGCATGATGCTCGAAAAATATTGCGGCAGGTTCCTAGGGGAAGGGGTTGACTGACCCTGGGACTTTTGGTACAAGCACACGCGATCTCTTGACAGACTCCAGCGCACCTTCTTCCGGAGCGGTTCTTTGCAGCATTCAGATTCTTGGTCTTGGACTCGCCGAACGTTCTTGAAAACGTCTGTTGTCGGGCTGCTGTTGCTCGGGAGCAGACTGTTGCAGCCCTCGGTCGCGCGCGCGAACGAGCTTCCTGACGGCGAGCTCACCTTCTTCAACGTGCACACGAACGAACGACTGCGAGTTCGCTATCGTGATGACGCAGGGCACTATGACCTGGCTGCGTTGGACGAGGTCAATCACGTTTTACGTTGCCATCACACAGGAGAAGTTGCCGCCATTGATGTGCAATTGCTGGAACACGTTAATCTCGTGCGCAAAGCGGTCGCTGGCCCCGGCGAGATCCATGTGATTTCCGGTTATCGGTCCCCCGAATACAATGCGCAGCTGCTGAAGCGGAGCCGGCGAGTGGCGCAACACAGCTTGCATGTTCAGGGGCAAGCGGTTGATTTCTATATTCCCGGCGTCAAGCTTCGAGCGATTCAGCATGCCGCGTTGAGGCTGCAGTATGGTGGAGTAGGGTTTTATCCGCGCGCGAAGTTCATCCATCTCGATTGCGGTCCGTTCAGGACCTGGTAGCTCTCTTCCTGCAGGATGCTGAAAAAATCCGCCAGCGTCGTTCTCGGCTCATCACAATCCTCAACGTACCCCACTCGGAGAACAAGCTGTCTTGGCAGCTTGGGGTGGGCGGGTGAGAAATGCTACGCCTCCGGTTGTGACTCGCCTGCGGCCTTGCTGGCCGGCTTTTTTGAGTATCCTGCAAGAGAGTTTTCCTGCTATGCCATACGTGCGACTATCAAAGTTCCGGCGTATCAAATCGTTTTCCGTATCGAGTTAAAGGCTGCGCAAGATCAGGCTCTTTTTTCTTCAGTCTTGACCTGAACCTGAACCTTTCAGAAAGCTGGCGGTCTTTTCAACATCCTGCGAAATCAGATTCGTTTGAGGAACAACACCGACAATGGTGGGAGTGTGATGGCGAGGGAATGGGGCATGCCGTGGGAGGGGATGGCGCCTGTGTGAAGGCCTCCCGCATTTCCCATGTTACTCCCCCCATAGATCGATGCATCGCTGTTGAAGAGTTCGCGATAGTAGCCTTCGTATGGCACGCCGAATCGATAGTTGTAGCGAGGAACAGGGGTGAAGTTACACACGCATACTATCTGATTGTCCTGGTCCTTGGCTTTTCGAAGGAAGGCGATTACGGAATGGGCTGCATCGGAAAAGTCGATCCACTGGAAACCGTTCCAGTCGTGATCGAGTTCATGCAGTGCAGGCTCCTGACGGTAGAGCCGATTCAGGTCCCGTACAAGCTGCTGGAGCCCCACGTGCCGCCCGAATTCGCAGAGATGCCATTCCAGGCTCGTGTCATGATTCCACTCACGCCACTGTCCGAACTCTCCGCCCATGAACAGCATTTTCTTGCCGGGGTGCCCGTACATGAAACCATAGAGGGAACGGAGATTGGCAAAGCGTTGCCACTCATCGCCGGGCATTTTGTCGAGCAGCGCCCGCTTTCCATGCACCACTTCATCGTGCGACAGCACCAGAACGAAGTTTTCATTGAAGGCATAGAGGAGCCCAAACGTAATCCGATTCTGGTGAAAGCGGCGGTGGATGGGGTTGTGGCCGAAGTAGTCCAGCATGTCGTGCATCCAGCCCATGTTCCACTTGAACGTGAAGCCCAGTCCTCCGGCATAGGTGGGGCGTGAGACTCCCGGCCAAGATGTGGATTCCTCGGCGATGGTGATGGCGCCAGGGAAGTCACGGTGGACCAGGACGTTCAAGTCTTTCAGCAGCGTGACGGCTCCGATGTTTTCGCGCCCGCCGAACTGATTGGGAATCCACTCTCCTTCTTTTCGTCCATAATCGAGATAGAGCATCGACGCGACGGCATCTACGCGTAAGCCGTCGATATGGTATCGATCCAGCCAAAAGAGCCCGCTGTTCAAAAGGAAGTTCCGGACCTCGGCGCGATCGTAATTGAAGATGCGGCTGTGCCAGTCCGGATGGTAGCCGAGCCGTGGGTCGGCATGGTCGTAGAGATGCGTGCCGTCAAACTGGGCGAGCCCATGCGGATCGTCTGGAAAGTGCGCGGGAGTCCAGTCCATCAGCACACCGATTCCGGCCTGATGAGCCGTATCGACGAAGGCCATGAAGTCTTCGGGAGATCCGTGCCGGCAGGTGACGGCGAAATAGCCGGTGGTCTGATAGCCCCAGGAGCCATCGAAAGGGTGCTCGGTAATCGGCATCAGTTCGATATGGGTATAGCCCATATTCTTCACGTATGGGATGAGCTTTTCGGCAAGCTCTGAGTAGGTCAGCCAGCGATTCCCTTCCTCAGGGTTACGCATCCAGGAGCCGAGGTGGACCTCATAAATTGAGAGGGGGGTCGCGAGGGGATTTTGCTGTGCCCGCGTCGTCATCCAGGGCCCGTCCTTCCAACGGTAGGAAGAAAGCTCACGGACGATCGAAGCAGTCTTGGGACGCAGTTCCGATGCGAATGCATAGGGATCGGCTTTTAGGAGCGGGGTGTCGAGATGGCGTGAGCGAATTTCATATTTGTAGAGCGTCCCATCTGTGAGTTCGGGAATGAAGAGTTCC